>ONKC01000008.1 GCA_900318295.1 uncultured Eubacteriales bacterium | reverse complement strand
GTATACTCCGGAAATGATGACATCACCGTTCCGCTTATGAGTGTAGGCGGAAAGGGTGTTATTTCAGTGCTTTCAAACATTCTTCCGAAGGAGACTCACGATATGGTCAAGGCTTGTCTTGACGGGGATTTCAAGACAGGCGCTGCCGCTCAGCTTAAGTATTATGAGCTTATCAAGGCACTGTTTTGCGAGGTAAATCCGATCCCCGTAAAGATGGCTATGAATATCATGGGAATGGATGTGGGACCGCTTCGCCTGCCTTTGACAGAGATGGAAAAAGCTCACGCTGATTATCTTCGTGAGGAGATGAAAAAGGTTGGGATTGCCGTAAAGAATTGATACAGGAAGGTTTTTGGATATGACTAAGATTATTATGTGTGGGTGCTGTGGTGCTATGGGACGCATGATCACAGGACTCGTAAACGAAGACAGTGACGCGCAGATTGTCGCCGGAGTGGACGTAAGACCGAATAGGGATGTAAAGTATCCGATATTTGAGTCTATCATGGATTGTGATATCGAGGCTGATGCGGTTATCGATTTTTCGCGTCCGGAAGCGCTTGCGGATATCTTAAACTACTGTGAGGAGAGACAGCTTGCCGCAGTGCTTTGTACGACAGGCTATACTGACGAGCAGATTGCCGATATTGAGGACGCTTCGAAGAGAGTAGCGATACTTCGCTCGGCAAATATGAGTCTCGGGATCAATGTCCTTTTAAAGCTTCTTAAAGAAGCTACAAAGGTATTTGGCGATGAAGGCTTTGATATCGAGATAGTTGAAAAGCATCATAACCAGAAGGTGGATGCTCCGTCCGGTACTGCTTTGGCACTCGCGGATGCGGTGAACGATGCAGCCGACGGAAAATATCACTATGTATATGACCGCTCTGACAAGCATGAAAAGAGAGACTCCAAGGAGATCGGTATTTCTGCTGTAAGAGGCGGTACCATCGTCGGAGATCATGACGTGATCTTTGCCGGAAACGATGAGGTCATCACTTTCTCACACCGAGCTTACTCAAAGGCGGTATTTGGAAAGGGAGCGATCGCTGCAGCGAAGTTTATGGCCGGAAAGCCGGCGGGTCTCTACGACATGAGTGATGTGATAAACGGTTGATTTGAACAAATGGAGGAGTCGTGTTTATGAACGGAGATATCGCTTCGGTTATCGTGAATATCTCCGTGGACGCGCTCGATAGGTCCTTCGATTATCTTATTCCCGAAAGCCTCAAGGAAAGAGTCCACCCCGGTACACCGGTATTGATCCCGTTCGGAAGGTCGGACCGAAAAGTGACCGGCTATGTGGTCGATATAAAAAGCGAGAGCAAGTGGGATAATCTGAAGGAGATCATCAGTATACAGGAGGGTGAGGTCCCGGTAGAAGGTCAGCTTTTATCGCTGGCCGGCTGGATCAAAGAGCATTATGGCTCTACGATGAATGAAGCGATAAGGACTGTGCTGCCGATTCGGGAACGTGTTAAGTCAGTGGAAAAGCACTGGCTTAATTTTGTTATATCACCCGAAGAGGCTGAAAAGATCGCTGAGGCAGAGGAGTCAAAGCATCACGTGGCAAAGGCGCGACTTATTAGAGGTCTGCTTCAGGATAAAACCCTTACAACGACTGTTGCACACGAACGATATAAGGCTACTAAAGCGGTTGTTGATTCTCTTGTAAAGGTCGGAGTGATAGCCGTCAGTGATGAGTTGATAGAAAGACGTCCCGACGAGCTTGTAAGCCTCGAGACAGATACCTATAAAAAGATCGACCTTACTGATGAGCAAAAAAAATGCGTAGATACGGTTTTGTCCGACTATGATAAAGGAGAAAAACACACATATCTTTTATATGGGGTGACAGGATCCGGCAAAACCGAAGTATATATGTCTGTCCTTAAGAGGATAGTTGATGACGGCTTTCAGGCGGTCGTACTCATACCTGAGATCGCACTTACCCATCAGACAGTAGAAAGATTCTCAAGAGTATTTAGAGACAGAGTGACAGTGCTTCACAGCAGGATGAGCGCCGGTGAAAGATATGACCAGTTTGTGCGAGCCAAAAATCACGAGGTCGATATCGTCGTAGGGCCCAGATCCGCGCTCTTTGTGCCGTTTGACAGGCTTGGGCTTATCGTGATCGATGAGGAACATGACGGGAGCTATCAGTCGGATAAGACGCCTACGTATCACGCCAGAGAAGTGGCTATAGAGCGAGCAAAAAGGTGTGGCGCATCGGTGATACTCGGAAGTGCGACGCCGTCAGTGCAGACATATCTTGCTGCAAAGGAAGGCAGATATAAGCTGCTCAGGATGACACACAGGGCAAAAGGAGCACTTCTTCCCACCGTTCATGTAGTGGATTTAAGAGAGGAATTAAAAGCCAAGAACCGGTCTATTTTTTCGAGACTTCTGAAAGAAAAAATAAATGAGAGACTTACGGCCGGCGAACAGACCATGTTGTTTATAAATCGCAGAGGATATGCTGGATTTGTTTCTTGCAGAAGCTGCGGATATGTGTTAAAATGCACACATTGTGACGTGTCAATGACAGAGCATGGCAGGAATAAAAATCCTCATCTGGTCTGTCATTATTGCGGACATACAGAACCGATGCCGGAAAAATGTCCCTCCTGCGGGTCGCCTTATATAGCGTCGTTCGGATTGGGGACCGAGCAGGTCTGCGAGATCATAGCAAAGGAGTTTCCGGGTGCCAGAGTTCTGAGGATGGATGCGGATACGACGAAGCAAAAGGGAGGCCATGAGAGGGTTCTTGCCCCGTTCAGAAAAGAACAGGCGGACATATTGGTAGGCACTCAGATGATAGTCAAGGGACACGATATTCCGAAAGTGACCTTGGTCGGTGCTTTGGCTGCAGACATGTCGATGAACTTAAGCGACTTCAGATCGCACGAGCAGACGTTTGACCTGCTTATGCAAGCGGGAGGAAGAGCAGGCAGAGATGAGCTTGCGGGAGAGTTTGTGATCCAGACCTATCAGCCTGACAACTATTGTATAAAAGCGATTGAGTCGGGTGAGTCGGAGTATTTTTACGAACAGGAGTTATCTTTCAGAAGGATTTCGGGTTATCCGCCGTATAAGTCCATGCTAAAGATCCTCATCTCATCGGAGAATAAAGACCATGTAAACGAGCTTAGCAAAAAGCTCGAGGCCATGATCGATGAGGTCGGAGGAGATAGTTTGACACGGATCGGACCCGCGCCTGATCTTTTGAGCTTTATCAGAGACAGGCATAGGATGAGCCTGTTTGTAAAAAGCGATGAGCCGTCCGATATAGATAAGGTTATAATGACCATAGATGAGAGGACAGATGATGATCCTTTGATGAGAGACTGCTTTATCAGTTATCACAGAAGCCCCAGATGAAAACTGAAATACATATTATTATAAATAAACAGAGTGAGGTAGAAAAATGGCTATCAGAAACATAAGAGTTTATCCGGATGATGTGCTTGAAAAGCCGTGTAAGCCGGTAAAGGAAATGACTGACAAGCTTCGTACACTTA
This sequence comes from uncultured Eubacteriales bacterium, assembly GCA_900318295.1. Taxonomy (GTDB): domain Bacteria; phylum Bacillota; class Clostridia; order Lachnospirales; family Lachnospiraceae; genus Eubacterium_F. The sequence continues at coordinate 24,416 of ONKC01000008.1, read as the reverse complement.
TCGATGATATGTTTGATACGATGTATGAGGCAGACGGAGTAGGACTTGCTGCACCGCAGGTCGGGATACTTAAAAGGATCGCCGTTGTCGATATCACGGAGGACCATTCGGATCCGATCGTAATGATCAATCCGGAAATCCTCGAAACATCCGGAGAGCAAAGAGGCTTCGAGGGATGCCTTAGCGTCCCGGAAAAGGCGGGTATCGTCACCAGGCCGAACTATGTAAAAGTGAGATGCTTTGATTCGGAGATGAATGAGATTGAGATCGAAGGAGAAGAGCTTTTGGCTCGAGCTCTCGTGCACGAGATCGATCATCTAGACGGCCATATGTATGTGGAGCAGGCAGAAGACGGTATCCTCTATAACAACGACGAGGTAAAAGAGGTCATGGAGCGAGAGGGGCTTGAGTAAAGTCAAAAAATGCGTTGAATGCGAGGGTAAACCATGTGATTATGCTCGTAAAGATTTACGGAGGAACAGATGCAGGTTGTTTTTATGGGAACGCCGGATTTTTCGATACCGGTACTTGAGGGACTCATAAGCTCAGAAAAGCATGAGGTGACAGCAGTGATCACCCAGCCTGATAAGGCGAGGGGTAGGAGCGGAAAGCTCACCTTCACGCCGGTAAAGCAGTGCGCGGTAGAGCATGATATCCCGGTATACACGCCTGTCAGGGTTAAAGAAAAAGAGTTTATAGATGAGTTGAAAAATATCCCCTGCGATGTGATCGTAGTGGTTGCTTTTGGTCAGATACTTCCGAAGGAGATACTTACAATGCCGAAGTACGGTTGCGTAAACGTGCATGCTTCGCTTCTTCCGAGATGGCGAGGAGCGGCACCGATGCAGTGGGCCATTATTTCGGGAGATGAGACTACCGGTATCACTACCATGCAGATGGATGAGGGGCTTGATACGGGAGATATGCTGCTGAAAAAGTCGGTTAAGATCGAACCTGATGAGACGGATGAGACCCTTTTTAACAAGCTTTCACCGCTTGGGGCCAAGCTTCTTCTGGAAACACTTGATGGTATCGAGGACGGGTCGATAAAGCCTCAAAAGCAGGATGATTCTAAGTCTACTTATGCAAAGCTTTTGACAAAAGAGCTCGGAAGGATTGATTTTACATGGGAAGCGGTTAAGATTGAACGTTATATCAGAGCGCTAAACAACTGGCCGAATGTATACTGCAGCTTTAAAGGAAAGACACTTAAGGTGTGGAAGGCTTCGGTTGTTATGAGTGACAGTGAGTATAAACCGGGAACTGTGGTAAACGTAAGTAAAAAAAGCTTTACCGTACAGACCGGTTCGGGACAGCTTGAGTTTTTGGAGGTGCAGCCCGAAGGGAAAAAGAGGATGGATGCGGCAAGCTTCCTCAACGGAAACAGGCTTGCAGTCGGAGAAGAAGCGTTTATGTAATTGAATGGGGAAACGGTGTATGAGCAGTCTTCGTGAAAATGTATATGAGCTTGTTATGCGAGTCATGGAAAAGGGCGAGCACAGCGATGCCGTATATCATGAGATCATCGAACGAGAGGATCTGTCCCGAAAAGACTCCGCTGCGCTCAAACGCGAGGCGTACGGCACGATCGAGAGGACAGTTCTTTTGGATGCGATGATCAGACGTTTTTCCGACCGTCCGGTAAGAAAAATGGACGAAGACGTAAGGACACTCCTTCGAATGGGTTTTTACGAACTCGAGTTTATGGATTCGATCCCTGCTTATGCCGCATGCGATGAGGTGCAGTCGCTTTCTAAAAATGAGGGCAAGCGCGGCTTTATCAATGCCGTGATGAGAGGTTATGTAAGAGAACTGGAACAGCCGCCGATGCTGGATCCGTGGAAGCGTTTGGAACCTCATGAAAAATACGCAGTCCCAAAGGATCTCTGGGACGTGCTTGTGGCTGGATACGGTAAAAAAACCACGGCAAAGATGGCCAGGTCATTTTTTGAAAGACAGGGAGAGATAACTCTCCATATCGATGTAAACAAGATAGATATTGACGAGTATGCAGCCATGTTAAACTGTCCCTATGAAAGGGGACGATACATGAAGGATACTCTTATCGTTACGGAGTGTCCGGATGTGACCTCGCTTCCGGGATATGATGAGGGATATTTTTATGTTCAGGATGAGGGATCGCAGCTGCCTGTCGCCATCGCGGGTATACGCCCGGGTGATCAGGTAGTTGATGTGTGCGGTGCACCCGGGGGCAAGGCAATCCACGCTTTGATGTGTCTTGATGGAACGGGTGTTGTCAGCATTCGAGATCTCAGCGAGAAAAAACTATCGAGGATTCGCGAGAATATAAGACGTATGCGTTTTGCAAATGCGGAGGTCAAGCTTTGGGACGGAAGGCAGCCTGATCCGACGTGGAAAGAAAAGGCTGATATAGTTCTTTGCGACGTACCCTGCTCGGGCTACGGTATCATCGGTCGTAAGCCTGAACTCAGATTCCGTTCGCCGACCGAGGTTGATGAACTTGTGCAGATCCAGCGTGATATCGTCACTGCTTCGATAACTATGCTTAAGCCGGGTGGGGTTTTGATCTACTCCACTTGTACGATACATCCCAAGGAAAACGAGCAGAATGCTCAATGGATCGAGGATGAGCTTGGACTTGTACCGGAGTCGCTTAATCAGTATTTGCCCGGGGCTTTGATCAGTATGCAGACGGCAAGAGGTCGGTTGCAGATTTTGCCGGGTATACAGCAGATGGATGGTTTTTTTGTTGCCAGATTTCGGAAGGCTAAAGATTGATAGCATATGTTTAGGGTGTCTGATTAATGGTTTTCATTCGGGGCTTCGCTTGCGCCATTCGGAACCGCAGCGGTGCATGAGATTTATCTTGTTGTGTAGGCAAGAAGAAAACTAAACGCAGGATATATGTCTGATTTATCACCGCGGGGAATGTGTATCATACGTCGTTGCGCAGCATGCGTATTATGCATGCGTGCAACGCGACGTATGATAAAAAAGCGCGAGCGTGTCCCCGCGGATAAACAGACATATGACTGCGTAGGAGTTGCATATGAATAGTTTACGAGAATATGATCAACAGTCTTTGAGTGACCTTATCGAAAGCATGGGCGAAAAACCCTTCCGTGCCAAGCAGCTTTACGAGTGGCTTCATATCAAGCGTGTATGGGAGTTCGACCAGATGACCAACCTTCCTGCCGGACTACGAGATAAGCTTGCAGATGAATTTGTACTCGATCCGCTGAAGGTGCTAAGAAAGCAGGAAGCGGCTGATCACTCCACAGCGAAATATCTTTTCGGATTGCAAGACGGTGAGACGGTAGAGAGTGTCTGGATGAGTTACAAACACGGCGACAGTGTTTGCGTATCATCGCAGGTCGGATGCAGGATGGGATGCAGCTTTTGTGCATCGACGATAGACGGGCTGGTGAGAAATCTGACACCGGCGGAGATGCTTTCTCAGGTTTATGACATCGAGAGGGAATGCTACCAGGGAGAAGGACATATAAACAGCATCATAATCATGGGAATGGGTGAGCCGTTTGATAACTATGATAATGTGATGGAGTTTATCAGGCTTTTGACTGATGAAAAAGGACGTAATCTAAGCGCAAGACATGTAACGATATCAACATGCGGGTTGACGGATGGAATACTTAGACTTGCGGATGAAGGTCTCCCGATAACCTTGGCGCTGAGTCTGCATGCCCCGAATGATGAGATCCGAAGAAGGATAATGCCGATCGCGAAGGCTCATTCGATGGATGAAATATTTGATGCCTGCTTGACATTTTTCAAAAAAACTGGCAGAAGAGTAACTTTTGAATACTCGATGATAAAGGGAGTAAATGATAGCGAGGATAATGCGAAAGAGCTTAGCGACAGGTGCAAAAAACTGCAGAAATTGGGGATGCCTACGCATATCAATCTGATTCCGTTAAACGCAGTTAAGGAGCGTGAGCATAAAAGATCCGCTGATAAAGATATACGAACTTTTCAAAAAATACTTGAAAAAAATCGAATAAATGTTACTATAAGAAGGGAGATGGGAGGAGAGATTGATGCAGCATGCGGTCAACTCTCACGAAATCACAAAAAAACATGAGGAGGTAAAACTGTGGAATCGTTTTCTATAACAGACATGGGTCGTACCAGAGACAGCAATCAGGACAGCGTTTTCTGTGATGAGAATGCGGTTGGTGTTTTTCCGAATCTGTTTCTCGTAGCGGATGGTATGGGTGGACACAACGCGGGAGATCTGGCATCAAAGATCGGTATTGAAGCTTTCGTGGAAAGTATCAGAAACTGTGAAAGACGGACGCCGGTCAGTGGTATGGAGGATGCTTTGAGATCGGCAAATGAGGCGATCCTGAATAAGTCATATGAGGATCCGCACTTCCGTGGTATGGGAACTACACTTGTTGGTATGGTGATCATGGATGAAATGGCATTTGTGATCAATATCGGTGATTCGAGATTGTACCGTATCAGAGACGGGATTGAGCAGATCACGGTTGATCATTCGCTTGTGGAAGAGATGGTGCTTTCGGGTGAGATACAGAAGGATCAGATGAGGACGCACCCGAATAAAAATATCATCACACGCGCGCTTGGCACCACACCTTATCCGAAGCCGGATTTTTTTGATGTGGATATCAGAGAGAAGGATGTATATCTGCTTTGCTCGGATGGATTGTCAAACATGCTTGATGATAAAGAGATCGAAAAGATTATTAACAATGAGGACAAACCGCTTTCGGAGATAGGACAGGATTTGGTAGATGCTGCAAACGAGGCCGGAGGTAAAGACAATATCAGCGCGGTGCTCGTAAGAATCTAGTACAGCTGTTTATAAGTCTAAATATTTGAAAACCACTACATCAGGTGAAAGAAAGCAGGAGGTTATAAAAATGATTGTCAACATCGGAAGTATGATCGGTAATCGTTATGAGATCCTTGAGAAGGTCGGCACAGGAGGTATGGCCGATGTGTATCGTGCAAAGGATCACAGACTGAACAGATTTGTCGCACTTAAAGTGCTTAAGACTGAGTATAGTGAGGATACCAAGTTCGTATCCAAATTCCGTCAGGAGGCTCAGGCGGTCGCTGCCATCACTCATCCGAATATCGTGAGCGTTTACGATGTCGGTGAGGAAGAGGGTATGCACTACATCGTTATGGAGTTCGTGGACGGTATCACGCTTAAACGTTATATCGATCAGAAAGGAAAGCTCAAGGTCAAGGAAGCGGTAGGTATCGCACTTCAGATCGCAGCTGGTCTTGACGCCGCTCATTCACATAACATCATCCATAGAGATATCAAACCTCAGAATATCCTGATCTCAAGAGATGGTACCGCCAAGGTGTCTGATTTTGGTATCGCCAAGGCTGCCAGCTCAAATACGATCACGGCGAACGCAATGGGTTCGGTACACTATATCTCACCTGAGCAGGCCAGAGGTGGTTTCTCCGATGAAAAGAGTGATATTTACTCACTCGGTGTAACACTGTATGAGATGCTTTCCGGTTCTATGCCGTTTACCGGGGAGAGTGCAGTGGCAGTTGCACTTGCACATATCCAGGAGGATGCTACTCCGTTGGCAGCGATCGATGCGACTATCCCGAAGGGGCTTTCAAATATCGTCGCAAAATGTATGCAGAAAAAGACCGAGATGAGATATGCTTCTGCAGCGGATCTTATCGCGGATATGAAGATGTTTTTACAGGATCCGAGCGGCGATTACGGCATCGTTAAACCGGTGTATGCCGACTCTCAGACTATTTTTATATCAAACAACGACGTAAATACTATCAAGGCAGCGACTCCGCATACGGCGCCGCAGCCCGCTCCTCAGCCTGCTTACGAGCCGGAACCCGAGGAGGATGAAGAGGATGTTGATCCTAAGCTTGAAAAGGCACTTATCATCGGTAGTATCGCTGTAGCGATGATCATTTTTATAATTCTTATTTTCCTTCTGGGAAGATTTATCGGACTCTGGGGTTCGAGCTCACCGGGAGATGAGGCTGCTTCTCCGTCACCTGCGGCGACAGCAACTGTTGATCCCAACTCACTTCCTGAAGGAATGACTTTGGTTCCTGATGTGTTCAATGAGACCGTAGAGGAAGCTCAGAAGATACTTGAGACTGCAAAACTCAAGTTCAAGATTGAAGAGGTTGACAATAACGAGGTCCTTCAGGGCTATGCAGTAGGTACCGATCCTGAGGCCGGTTCGACCGTGCAGGAGGGAACTGAGGTTAAGCTTTTGGTAAGCAAAGGGCCTATCACTTCAGGACTTATCTCCGTGCTCGGAAAGACTGTAGAGGAGGCCACCAGTGAACTTGAGGCTGAAGGCTATGTTGTCGAGGTAGGCTCAGAGGTATTCAGTGATCTGTATGAAAAAGGCAAGGTCGCAGAGACTACTCCGAAGGCAGGATCTCAGACAGAGGCCGGAGCTACTGTCACACTTCATGTCAGCAAGGGTAAGGAAGAGAAGATGGTTTCAGTTCCGAAGCTTCTCGGACTCTCCAGAGAGGAAGCTAAGGAGGCTATCAGTGCAGCAGGTCTCCAGCTCGGAAAGACTTCAAAGGAATACTCCTCAAGCTATGAGGCTGGTGAGGTTTGCAAGCAGTCTCCAAGTAGCGGAAAAGAGGTTAAAGAAGGAACAAAGATCAATATCACCATCAGCAAAGGCGAGAAGCCTGCAGTGAACTATATCGGTTCTGTGACTATAGATCAGGTATTTGATTTCGATACGGATGATCCGGCGACGATCAAGTTCGTTCTTTCACAGGACGGTTCGAAGACGGTTATCGAGTCATCTACGATGGATTACAGTGACTTCCCGTACACTCTGTCAGGTGTAAAAGGAAAGAGCGGCAACTCAGGTGTAATCATTGTTTATAAAAACAGTACCAAGGTTGCAGAGTATCCGATCTCGTTTAGGGAAGAGTAGGGTTCTATGGATCCGATAAAAGGAAAGATCATTCGCGGCGTCGGTGGGTTCTACTATGTAGCAACCCCTGACGCCGACGTATATGAGTGTAAAGCAAAAGGAATATTTAGAAAGGACGATATTAAGCCTTTGGTGGGTGATGATGTCGTCCTTTCCGTGCTTGATAAGGAGGCCGGACTCGGAAACATCGATGAGATCCTCGATAGGAAAAATGAGCTGACACGACCTGCTGTGGCAAACGTGGATCAGGCGATAGTCGTTTTTTCTCTAAAGTCTCCGAAGCCAAACAGAGGCCTTCTTGACAGATTTTTACTTATGATGGATATGCAGGGCGTACCCGTGTGGCTTTGCCTGACAAAAACAGATCTTGTCGGAGATGATGAGGTTGAACAGATGGCCGAGGCATATGAGAAGTGTACTCTCGGGGTGCTCCCGATATCAAACATTGACGGAAGCGGTATCCGTGCCGTGCGATCCGCCATGAAGGGAAAGACTACCGTGCTTGCAGGACCGTCAGGTGTTGGGAAGTCATCTTTGGTTTCGCATATCTGCCCGGACATCAACCCCGAAGTGGGATCGGTAAGCAAAAAGACTCAAAGAGGTAAGCATACCACGAGACATTCGGAGCTGTATCAGATGGATGACGTGACATTTTTATGCGATACTCCGGGATTCTCGGCACTGAGTGTGCCGGAGATGCTACCGGAGGATCTGGCGGCGTATATGCCGGAGTTTGACGAGTTTTTGGGAAAGTGCCGGTTTCAGATGTGTACGCATATACACGAGCCTGATTGTGCTGTCAGAGAGGCTGTCGGTGTGACTATCGACAAGGCCAGATATGAGTCATATAAGCAGATGTTTGAGGAGCTGAATGTGATCGCGGTTAGAGCGGGAAGAAGTAAGAGATGAATATCAGAAAAGCCTTGCATTTGCGAGGCTTTTTTTGTATAATGTTGGATGTTGATTATTAGCGGATCAAAAGGATTGTCACGATGCGCGATAGCTTCAAGCCTAAACGGAGGACTTTTGATGGATTGTAAACTTGCACCGTCGATACTTGCGGCGGATGTATCCTGCCTGGGAGACCAGGTAAGGACTATAGAAAAAGCGGGAGCCGACTACGTACATATTGATGTGATGGATGGAGTGTTCGTACCGAATCTGTCATTTGGGATTCCGATCGTAAAGGGTCTGAAAAAATGTACTGATCTTTTCTTTGATGTTCATCTGATGATAGTCGATCCCATAGAGCATATCAGGGATTTTGCCCAAGCAGGAGCGGATGGAATCACTGTTCATGTCGAGGCCTGCGGCGACAAACTTTATGATACGGTCATTGAGATACTTGGTCACGGATTAAAAGCCGCGGTTGCCATAAGACCTGACACGCCGATTGATCCGGTGTTGCCGATACTTGATAAGCTGTCGATGGTCCTTGTGATGACTGTCTATCCCGGCTACGGCGGACAGAAGATCATCACCGATACCTTTTCGAAGATTAAAAAGCTTCGCAGTATCATCGATGAAAAGGAGTTGCCTGTCGATATCGAGGTTGATGGGGGCATCACGCTTGATAACGTCGCTACAGTACGTGAGGCAGGGGCAAACGTTTTTGTCGCCGGGACGCAGGTGTTCGAGGGCGACATTACCGGTAATGTTAAATCATTTAAAAGCGAACTGATCTAAGCAGAATGCTTGGTGGCCATACTGTAACGTATGCAGGTAGCAATACCGCAACGTATGCAGGCAGCCATACCGCAACGTATGCAGGCAGCCATACTGCAGCAACTGTTGATCCTACAGGCTCCGCTTGCACCATAATGAAACGCAGCACTGCATAGCAGCAAAATACGCTGCCTACGCAGTGGCGTTTCATTGAGGCCTTTCGGATCTAGCAGTTGTCTGCTCCGTATGGCTGCGGGAACACTGGTGATTAATATAATGAAAATAAAACTAAGCACCCATAAAGAGTAGACATATGTTAGATTCGTTGGACCAAAATCTGCTACGGTATGGGGTGACGAGTAAATAATTGGAGGTATTATCAATGAAACTAGGAATCGTCGGATTACCGAATGTCGGAAAAAGTACACTGTTTAACTCGCTTACGAAAGCAGGAGCTGAGTCGGCGAACTATCCGTTTTGTACGATCGACCCGAATGTCGGTGTCGTACCTGTGCCGGACGAGAGAGTAGACGTACTGGCAAAGATGCACTCATCAGCTAAAAAAATCCCGGCTGTGATCGAGTTTGTCGATATCGCCGGACTTGTTAAGGGAGCAAGTAAGGGTGAAGGACTCGGAAACCAGTTTTTGTCAAACATCCGCGAGGTAGATGCCATCGTTCATGTGGTACGCTGCTTTGAGGATGATAATATCGTCCATGTAGACGGTTCCATCGATCCGCTCAGAGATATCGAGACCATCAACTTGGAGCTGATCTTTTCTGATATTGAGATTCTCGAGCGCCGTATCGCCAAGGTGGGAAGAGGCGCCAACAATGATAAAAAGCTGAAAAAAGAGCTTGAGTTTGTACAGAGCATCAAGGCATTTTTAGAGGAAAATAAGCTCGCCAAAAACTTTGAGGTCCCCGAGGATGACGATATGAAGGCATGGTTCAAGGAGTACAACCTTCTTACCGCCAAGCCTGTGATCTATGCGGCAAACGTATCTGAAGATGACCTTGCCGATGACGGAGCATCAAATGCTCAGGTTGCAAAGGTGAGGGACTTTGCCAAGGATGAGAACTCAGAGGTATTTGTGATATGTGCTCAGATCGAGCAGGAGATAGCAGAGCTTGACGATGATGAGAAAAAAGAGTTTCTCGACGATCTCGGACTCAAGGAGTCAGGTCTTGAGAAGCTTATCAGAGCCAGCTATCACATACTCGGCCTGATCAGCTTCCTTACCACAGGTCCTGACGAAACCAGGGCCTGGACTATCACGGAAGGTACAAAAGCACCTCAGGCAGCAGGAAAGATCCACACCGATTTCGAGCGCGGTTTCATTCGCGCAGAGGTCGTATCATATGATAACCTGATCGCAAACGACGGCATGACCGGAGCCAAGGAAAAAGGCCTCGTTCGCTCGGAAGGTAAAGAGTACGTCATGAAAGACGGAGACGTGGTATTGTTCAGATTCAACGTATAAAGATAGCGATAATAAGTGCACCATCACCGGTGTTCTCGCAGTCATACGGAGTAGACAGATGTTGGATCCGTAGGACCTCGGGAAAACGCCACTGCGTAGGCAGCGTGTTTTGCTGCCATGCAGTGTTGCGTTTTTCCATGGCGCAAGCGCAGTCCGTAGGATCAACATCTGCTACGGTATGACTGCTGAAAAAACAGTTTTGGAGGACGGTTTATGAATGCAGCGGATGTAGCATTTCCTCACTTGGGAATATTTATCGATGAGCTGCCGAAAAAGTTTTCACTTTTCGGAATCGATATCGCATTTTACGGGGTGATCATCTCAATTGGAATGCTTCTCGGATTACTGATGGCCTGCAGACAGGCAAAGACGACGGGCCAGAAAACAAGCATATATACTGATTATGTAATCTGGGGTATCATCTTTTCTTTGATAGGAGCAAGGATTTACTATGTGATCTTTGCATGGGATCATTATAAGGATGACCTTTTGCAGATATTCAATATCCGTAACGGCGGACTTGCGATATACGGCGGCGTGATCGCGGCATTTTTATCAGCTTATATATTCTGCAGGATCAAAAAGTACAACTTTCTTCTGTTTTGGGACACCGCACTTTGCGGACTGATACTAGGTCAGGCTGTCGGTCGCTGGGGAAACTTTATGAATCAGGAGGTGTTCGGAGGATATACGGATAGCTTCCTGGCTATGAGACTGAACCTGGCCAATGTAAATCAGACATTTGTGACAGATGAGATGCGGGCGCATATAGAAACGATAGGCGGCAAGGATTTCATCCAGGTCCATCCGACGTTTTTATATGAGTCACTGTGGAACCTGATGGTACTGCTGCTGATGATATTCTTTACGAAAAAGAAAAAGTTCCACGGAGAGATATCTCTTTTGTATCTTGTAGGCTACGGTGCGGGACGTTTTTGGATCGAAGCGGTAAGGACCGATCAGCTCAAGATAGGATCGACAGGGATTCCGGTATCGCAGTTGCTTTCGGGCATTCTTGTAGTCGGAGGGATCATCATCTGGATCATTGCCAGGAGAAAGGCTGATGGTAACCCCGTGATCCCTGAGAATATGCTTGCCGAGGCGGTCGCGAATACAGGTCAAAACGGCGGAGGGAATAAGGCAGGATCAAGGAAAGCAAAGAAAGAGAAAGGCCGTAAAAACAGAAAGACCTCCGAAGGATCCCATGATGAGTCAGAGGGTGATATGACAGGCTTTATAAACAGAGTGATCGAAGCTATCAATGAGGAAGATGATGTAGAGATCCCGCCTGATTCGGATGACTGAACACAATATATTGTGGCTTGATGGAGTTTAATGAGAATATATTGTAAAAGCTCGAAAAATCGTTATTTTCGGGCTTTTTTTTATTGATTTTTTTTGAAAAAATGCTTGCATTTTGCAACAAAGTGGAGTAAAATGTAATCATAGTGGTGGAAAGTGGTAGATAGTGGAGATTTTGAAGAAACAGTTGTGGCTACGTATTTTTCTGAGGTAATGAGGTAACGAGCATGTTCATGGGCACCTACGAGCACGGTATAGACGATAAAGGGCGCGTGATTATCCCGGCTAAGCTTAGGGAAGATCTGGGCGAGTCCTTTGTTGTGACTGTCGGACTTGACGGTTGCCTGTATGCATATCCGATGGATGAGTGGAGTTCGTTTCTTGAGAAACTCAAGGCACTTCCGGGAACGAAGGAGGCGAGAGCTCTCCAGAGAACATTTCTTGCGAATGCAGCCACATGCGATTGCGATAAGCAGGGAAGGACGCTTATTCCGGCCTCACTTAGAGAGCGTGTAGGGATAATCAAGGATATAGTGTTTATCGGAGTCCTCGGTAAGGTTGAACTGTGGAGCAAGGAAAGATACGATAGCGGAGACGATGTTACCGATATAGATGAGATCGCAGACCATATGTCAGAGTTTGGTCTGAGCTTCTAGGAGAGTACATGGAGTTCAAACATGAATCCGTATTGCTTGATGAAACCATTGAGCAACTGGCCATCGTAAAGAATGGCATATATGTAGACGGAACGCTGGGAGGTGCCGGTCATTCTTCGGCCATCCTCGACAGACTGGGGGATGACGGGCACTTGATCGGCATTGATCAGGACGAGGAAGCGATCGAGGCAGCCAAGGCGAGGTTGAAAAACGATAGTCGCGTTACTGTAGTAAAGAGCAACTTTAAAAACATCAGGCAGGTGCTTGATGGACTCGGTATAGATAAGGTTGACGGGATTTTGCTTGATCTGGGTGTTTCATCCCATCAGTTCGATGATCCTGAACGCGGGTTTTCCTACAGAGAGGATGCACCGCTCGATATGAGGATGGATACGAGACAGGGGCTGAGCGCGGCAGATATCGTAAACAGCTATACTGAGGAGGAATTAAAGAGGATTATCCGCGAATACGGGGAAGAGAGATATGCCGGACCGATTGCGGCTAATATAGTAAGGACTCGGGAATCTAAAGAGATACAAACTACCGGTGAGCTGGTAGATATCATCAGAAACTCGATGCCGGAGCGTGAAAAGAACAAAAAGGGGCATCCGGCCAGAAAGACTTTTCAGGCACTGAGGATCGAGTGTAATCATGAGCTTGATGTCCTAAAGGACAGCCTGGATGATATGATTGACAGTTTGAAGATGCAGGGAAGACTGTGTATCATAACATTCCACTCGCTTGAGGACAGGATAGTCAAGCAGGCATTTTTAAAAGCAGAAAACCCATGTACATGTCCGCCGGATTTTCCGGTGTGTGTATGCGGGAAAAAACCACTGGGGAAGATGAGACCGCATAAGCCCATAGGGCCGAGCGAGGAAGAGGTAGTCAGAAACAAAAGAGCACGAAGTGCGAAGCTGAGAGTATTTATCAAGGAGATGTAAATGAGCGAGAGAAGGAACTTTGCAAGAAGAGCGCAATTCTACACATTTGGATCGGCAGCCAGAGATATCGGCACGATGCCGGATTACAACGAGAATCCGGGAAGACGGATAAACCGTGAGCCAAAGGCCATAGAAGCACCGGCTCCGAGCAAAAAAGTGGACATTTTTTCGATAGGTGTGGTCGTTCTTACATTCCTCGCAGTGATGGTTGTTGGAATTATTTACTTAAATTTAAATTTTCAGTCTACCTATTTGTCCAAAAATGTGTTAAAATTACAACGTGAGGTTGTGGAGATGGAAAAATCCAACCACGCGATCGAAGAACAGATGGAGGACGGGGTAAACTTAAAAAAGATCTATAAAAAGGCTAAGAAGATGGGAATGAAGCCTATCAAAAAGTCAAATATAGCAACTTATACGAGGAAAAAAAGCGCGGAGATCCGTTGCTACGGTGAGATTCCGCCTATGTGACCCCGGTTTGGTATGAGCGACATAAGGCAGTATGGATCGGGAGGCGTGGGCCTTCCAAGGAAAAAAAGAGGCAAAACAAAACGATTTACAAGGAGAATGCGAGGCACTCTGTTCGTTTTTTTTGCACTCTTTTTTGTTGGTTTTGTAGCTCTTTTGATCCAGATCTTTCTTCTTGATAAAAATGACGGCAACAGATTCAGAAAGGCTGCTCTGGCACAGCAGTCCTATACAAACTCGGTTCTGAACTTCCAAAGAGGTGCGATCAAGGATAAAAACGGCACGACAATGGCGGTGTCTTTGAGGCGTTATAACCTGATCCTTGAGCCGAGAACGCTCAACAACAACGATCAGATGCATGCGCGTACGGTGGATGCGCTCGCGTCATTTTTCAATATATCCAGGGATGTGCTTGAGACGATCATCGCCTCAAAGCCCAATTCTATGTATGAGCACGTCGATGATCTGAAGGAGCTTACTGATGAGCAGGTTGAAGCGTTTCGTGACAAGATGTCTAAGGATGAGTTGATCGACGGTCTTTGGTTTGAGGAGACGTATTCAAGATCTTATCCTTTGAAAAATGTCGGCTGCAATATTATCGGGTTTCTCGGGTCGGATGACAGAGGAACCTACGGTATCGAGGAAAACTATAATGATGAGCTGAATGGCACGACGGGACGTGAGTACGGTTACTTCGATTCGAACATGAATCTTCAGCGTACCATTAAAAATGCAAAGGACGGAAATGACCTTATCCTTACGATCGATGCACATGTGCAGGAGGTCGTGGAGCAGCAGATCAAGTGGTTCCAAAAAAAATCCGGAGCCGGTCCCGCGAAGCATGTAGGCGTGATGCTGATGAATCCGAATAACGGTGAGATCATCGCTATGGCATCTGAGTCGACTTTTGATCTCAACGAACCGCGAACACTTAAATCAATGTATTCGCAAAAAAAGATCGACAAGATGAGTGAAGAGGAGCAGAAGGATGCTCTGATGAACATGTGGTCAAATTTCTGCATCGGATCTGCGTATGAACCCGGATCGACCTTTAAACCGTTTACCATCGCAGCGGCTTTGGATGAGGCTCTGATCAACGAAGACTTCACCTGTAACTGCACGGGTGTAAAGCATGTATCCGGAGCGGATATCCACTGTGCGAACAGAAGCGGGCATGGAGTTTTGAATCTTCAGCATATTCTTATGGAGTCATGTAATATAGGACTGATGGATATCGGCGCAAAGCTCGGGCGAGAGAAGTTTTCCAAGTACACGAAGCTTTTCGGCTTCGGACAAAGAACCGGGATCGATCTTCCCGGAGAGACATCCGGTCTTATCCATCCGAAGGAGCAGCTGAATCCTGTCGAGCTTGCCACATCAAGCTTTGGTCAGACACAGACCGTGACCATGGTTCAGATGTTGAGCGGATTTTGTTCACTGATAAACGGCGGAAGGTATTATCAGCCTCATCTTGTAAAGGAGATACTTTCATCGGACGGAGATACGGTGAAAAAGGTTGAGCCGACTGTTATCAAGGATACGACATCTGAAGATACATGCGCAAAGATCAAAAAGTTTTTGAAGGCAACAGTAGAAGAGGGAACTGCTTCACCTGCCAAGGTGGTCGGCTACAGTGTCGGAGGAAAGACAGGAACAGCCGAAAAAAGACCTCTTTCTGAGAAAAACTATCTGGTTTCCTTTATCGGTGCCGTACCGATCGAGGATCCGCAGGTGGCGATATATGTTATCGTAGATGAGCCAAATGTCGAGGATCAGGCGCATTCGACATTTGCCACGACCTTTGCAAGCAGGATACTGAAAAAAGTCCTGCCGTTCATCGGTATCTATGCCGATGAGAAAGAGGTCGCAGCTGCAAAGGCTGAGAAGAAGAAAAAGGAGGCCGAAGAGGCATCACAGTCAGAGCAGACTGAGGCAAAACCAGAAGACGAATCCGAAGACCAAGAGAAAAAGTCTGAGGACGAGCCTGAGAAAAAAGAAACAGAAGAACAAAAGCAGGAGGAGTAATAGTGATGAATATTGATTTTGTCAGAGAGATACTGCCGATATTATTATCGTTTGTCGTGGTCGTATTGATCCTTCCGGTACTTATACCGGCACTTAGGAGGCTCAAATTCGGACAAACAGAAAGAGAGGCCGGACCGCAGTCTCATCTTGCGAAAAACGGTACTCCGACGATGGGCGGTATTGCAATCCTTTTGGGAATACTCATTCCTTCGCTTTTTTACTTGAGGACTTGTCCCGAGATCATCCCCATCCTTATGATGACCATTGGATTCGGTGTGATCGGATGTATAGATGATTTTCTTAAGGTCGTGAAGAAAAGCTCGGATGGGCTTTCTGTCCTCCAGAAGATGGGACTTCAGTTTGTGCTGACATCCGGATTTTTGGTATATTATTTCCTTGTCGAAAAAAAGGAAGCCATCGTACATATCCCGTTTACTGAGTATTGCTTTACGATGCCATCATGGCTTTTCTGTATCTTTGTATTTTTCGTGGTGCTGGGAACCGTAAACGGAACCAACCTAACAGATGGTCTTGACGGTCTTGTTTCATCTGTAACAGCAGTGGTTGCTTTGTTCTTTATGATAGTGACCCGTCAGGCGGCACCCGGCATGGAGCCGATGACAGGACTTTTGCTCGGAGGATTGTTGGGCTTTTTGATATTCAATGCACATCCTGCAAAGGTGTTTATGGGGGACACAGGTTCGCTCGCAATCGGAGGATGGCTCTCATCGATCTGCATTCTTTTGTATGATCCGCTTTTGATCGTTATCGTGGGTTTTATTTATCTTGTCGAGTCGATCTCAGTCATACTCCAGGTGGGATACTTCAAGATCTCACATGGAAAACGCCTTTTCCGTATGGCTCCGATCCATCATCATTTTGAGCTGGGTGGTATGACGGAGATACAGATAGATACCGTATTCACTGTGATAACTATGCTTTTGTGTTTCATAGCGCTGTTATCACATCCCGCCGGTATATAGATTGATCGACTCGAAGTATCTTCGAGCAGTAACATGATTTTTATCCGGAAAGTGTACAATTTTTAGGAGAACAATGGTAGCAACTAAAGAAGAGCGCATAGAGCGCCGTGATAAACGCATACGTAAAAGCAGAGAAGGCGTCGAGGGTGGCTTCGACTACAGCCTTCTCTTGATCACGTTTTGCATTATCGGCTTTGGTATGCTTATGATCTACAGCGCGAGCTCGTATTCGGCACAGGTCAAGTATGATGACTCGACATTTTTCCTCAGACGACAGGCGATAAATGTTTTGCTGGGATGTGTTGCGATGCTTGCGGCTACGAAGTTCAACTATAAGCTTTTTATCAAACCGTTTACCGCACTTCGTATCAGACTGGTCCAGGTACTGTTTTTAGGTGCGCTCATGATCCAGGCGCTCGTTCTTTTTCAGGGCGGTGCGCTCAACGGAGCGAACAGATGGCTGAAGATCGGACCGATCTCTTTTCAGCCCTCGGAGCTTACGAAGGTTGTTGTTATCCTTATGGTCGCTTACTATCTTTGCTCCATACCGCAAAGGTTCATAGAGTGGAAGAGGATGCTGCGTATATTTATACCGGTTCTGATCCTGATACTGTTGGTTGCAAAAGAGGATTTGAGCTCGGCCATAGTTATATTCTTTACGGCGTGGATAATCTGCGTGGTCGTTGCAAGGAAAAAGATGCCGTACCTCGGACTTCTCGGTGTCGGTGGCCTTTTTGGATATCTGTATGTTTTTTATCTCGGAAAGGGATTTAGAGCTGAGCGTATCGAAATCTGGAAAAACCCCGAATCACATCCGAAGGGTGCTCAGATCGTGCACGGCCTGTATGCGATCGCATCGGGAGGGATATTTGGTTCAGGACTCGGTGAGAGTATGCAAAAGCTAGGATTTTTGCCTGAGCCGTATAACGATATGATATTTTCGGTTATCTGTGAGGAGCTTGGTTTGGTCGGAGCCGGACTGGTTATCCTTATGTTCATCCTGCTTTGTTGGAGGATATACCTTATCGCGATGCGTGCGCCGGACCTTTTTTCATCACTTATCTGCGTCGGAGTACTCGCACACATCGCACTTCAGGCTCTTATGAACATAGCGGTCGTGACTAACACGATCCCCTCGACCGGAATCCCTCTTCCGCTTATCAGCTACGGCGGATCATCGGTTATCTTCATGATGGCAGAGATCGGTATCGTTTTGGGAATATCTGCCAGAACAGGACTCGAGGGGAGAAATTGATACTATGCGTGGATTGAAGTTGAGATACAAGATTCCAATATATGTGGCCGGTGTCGCGGTGATACTGACCATATTATGGTTTATCTTTCTGATAAGAACAGTGACGGTCGAGGGCAATACATTTTTCTCTGAAGCCGAGGTGGCAGAGTATTACCAGACGTCATTTTTTCAAAAAAATGTCCTGACAAACCTGATCTATGATGCATTGGGATTTACGTCGGATCCGGCATATGTTAGGGAATCGGAGCTTAGCTATCCGTCATTTGGAGAGCTTCATATCAAGCTTCATGAAAAATCCATTCTTGCCGGTGTGAAGTTTTCGAGGCATTATATATACTTTGATAAGGATGGAATGGTTTTAAAGACGACAGATGAAAAGATCAAGGACATCCCGTACTTTGAAAGTGATGATGTGACTGATTTTACCCTTTATAGGACGCTTTCGACGGGAAGGGCAGAGCTGCTTGATCAGATGTTGAATCTGTCGGGAAGACTGATTTATTACAAGATAGACTGGGATAAGGCAAAGTTTGATACCGAAGGACATGCCGAGATCCACAGCGGAAAGGTTACCGTAAAGCTTGGAAGACGAACTGATTATGATGAGGTGATCTCAATACTGCCTGATATTCTGAAAACCGCGAAGGACAGCGGTGAAAAGGGCACTATCGATATGACAAATTATAGGGCCGGATCGACAATCATTTTTAAAAAGGATGGGGAATGACAAGCGGTGATATATTATATTACACGTGTCAGAGTATTTTTTTGAAAGAAAAATAACGATTTCTCGCGCATTTCAGCAATTTTTCGTATCTTTTAGAAAATACTACTTGATTTTTTTGTAAAAAAATCGTAATATATATACTGTATGCGGAGTGATTGATCTAAAAAGGAGGAAACACCGTTGTTAGAGATCAAATCGAATGGAAGAGATGATTCAGCAGCAAACCTTCTGGTTATAGGTGTCGGCGGTGCCGGCAACAACGCTGTGAATGAGATGATAGAAGAGGGAATCCGCGGAGTTAATTTTATCTGCGTTAATACTGATATTCAGGTACTGAAGGAGTGCAAAGCGCCTAAGTGGATACAGATCGGCGAGAAGTTGACCAAGGGTCTTGGTTGTGGAGCTGTTCCCGAGGTTGGTGAGAAGGCTGCAGAGGAGAACCGTGAGGAGCTTGCTGAGGCCGTTCGCGATGCCGATATGGTGTTTGTTACATGCGGTATGGGTGGTGGAACCGGTACCGGTGCAGCGCCTGTTATAGCACAGATCGCTAAGGAGATGGGTAAGCTTACTGTCGGTATCGTTACCAAGCCTTTTGCGTTCGAGGGTAAAAAGCGTATGAATAACGCTATCGGCGGTATTGATAAGCTGAAGAATTGCGTCGATACGTTGATTGTCATCCCGAATGAAAAGCTTCTTGAAATATGTGATCGCAGAACATCAATCCCAGATGCGTTTAAGAAGGCTGATGAGGTTCTTCAGCAGAGTGTTCAGGGAATCACAGACCTTATCAATACACCGGCACTTGTCAATCTGGACTTTGCCGATGTTGTTACGGTCATGAAGGATAAGGGTATTGCTCATATCGGTATCGGAACCGGTACCGGTGATGATAAATGTATGGATGCTGTTAAACAGGCGATCAGTTCGCCACTTCTCGAGACTTCGATCGAGGGAGCTTCTCATGTCATCATCAATATCTCAGGTGATGTGAGCATGATCGAGGCCGGTGAGGCAGTTTCCTACGTACAGCAGATGTCCGGAGAAGAGGCAAATATCATCTTTGGTTCCATGTATGATGAGAATGCATCCGATACGGTTACGATCACGGTTATCGCGACAGGTATCGAGGCTGTTTCTTCTAGCGTTGCTTCTTCCGGTTCGGTATTTGGATCCGGTTTTTCCGGTTCTGCTACAAGACCGAGCTTCATGAGTAGAGCAACTGCTCCGGCGGCAGCTTCTGCTTCAGCTCAGACAGCTAAACCGCAGTCTCAGGGATTAAGCTTTTTGAATAAGGGCTTTGGTGCTAAGGAAGCTCCGGCTCGTCCGGTTACTCCTACACCGAGTGCACCGACTCCTGCGCCGGCTCCAAGAGTACCGCAGGGAAGCGGAGTTGTATCGCAGTCGGTTGTTCATCCGACACCGACACCGGCGCCTACACCGGCACCGAGTGCACCGTCGCCGTCGAATTCGGGATCTTCAGGTAGTGGTATCAAGATTCCTGAGTTTATCAGCAACAAGAAGCAGAGTTGATCTGCCAAACATAAAGAAGAATAAAGGAGAAGGTTTCAAATGAGTACGTTACGTTTACTTGCGACCATCGTTTACATCGTTGTATGTGTACTTTTGGTCATCGTGGTATTGATGCAGGAGGGAAAGAATTCCGGTCTTGGAGCCCTTTCGGGTTCGGCCGATACTTATTGGACGAGAAACAAGGGACGTTCAGCCGAGGGTATTCTTGTCAAGATCACACGAGTTGCAGCTGTTATATTCGTGGCATTGTCAGTCGTTCTTTGTACGAATTGGCTTGACTGATCATTTTTGAAAACTGACTCCTTCCGCATGGGAGGAGTTTTTTCATTTTATGACATAGATAAGCGGCCATACCGTCATAGGCAGGCGGCCATACCGTCATAATTAAGCGGCCATACCGTAGCGTATGCAGGCGGCCATACCGTAGAAGTTCAGTTGAACCTCAGGGGATCGCTTGCGCTCATGGTTCTTTACGCAGCGGTGCATGCGCTGAGAAAACTCTGCGAGTTTTCAATACCAGCGCTACGCACCGGCGTAAAAACAGCCCCTTCGGTTCTGCCTGAATTCTACTCTGTATGGCCGCGAGGTGTTTGGCAAAAGTGGGTAGCGGCCATTTCATAGCATGCGCAGGCGGCCATACCGTAGCATCAGTTGATCCTACGGGCTACGCTTGCGCCATAATGAAACGCAGCACTGCATGGCAGCAGAATTCGCTGCCTACGCAGTGGCGTTTCATTGAGGCCCTTCGGATCTAACAGATGTCTACTCTGTATGGCCGCGAGGTGTTTGGCGAAAATGGATGTGGTCAGGATCTGCATATGAAAGTAGAGTGATCGAAAAAAATGATATTGTTTAACAATGATAGGAGAATAGAATAGTAATAAAATGAGTGGTAAGAGTAATAGAATTGAATTGCCGGTGGTTACCGGGGTGTATATGGGAACGAAGCAGGGGTTTGGCTTCGTGAGAGTTGATGATGATAAAGAGGATATTTTTATACCGGAGAGACGTACGCGTGGGGCGATGAACGGGGATGTTGTAAAGGTTATCGTGACCAGGCAGCGTACGAGCGGAAGGCATAAGTCCGAGGGAGAGATTGACAGGGTATTAAAGCATGCTGTGACCGGGTTTGTCGGGACTTTTCAGAAAAACGGTAAGACGACTTTTGTTTTGCCGGATGACAGCAAGCTTCCTGATTTTTACATTCCGAAGGGAAAAACGCACGGGGCGAAGGACGGTCAGAAGGTTCAGGTGACGATCACCGAATATGCTTCTGAAGGGAAAAGTCCGGAGGGGGCCGTGATCAAGGTGCTTGGGTACCTTGATGAGCCCGGGGTTGATGTCGAGAGTGTCATCCGAGGAATGGAGATTGCGACTGAGTATCCCGAGGATGTGATAAGACAGGCTAAAAAGCTTCCGTCAAGTGTGTCCAGAGTTGAAAGGAAGGGCAGAACTGATTTCAGAAATCTCGTCACGGTGACTATTGACGGGGATGATACCAAGGATTTTGATGATGCCATCACGCTTTCTTCTGACGGAGATGGGTATTTGCTTGGTGTGCATATTGCCGATGTCAGCCACTATGTGACACCGGGGAGCCCTTTGGATAAAGAGGCGAGGAGTCGCGGTACGAGTATTTATCTGGCTGACCGAGTTATCCCTATGCTGCCGAAGAAGCTTTCAAACGGCATATGCTCTTTGAACGAAGGAGAGGACAGACTCACTCTTTCATGCGTTATGAAGCTTGATAAAAACGGCAAGGTGGTTTCTCACGAGATCACTGAATCCGTTATCAATGTTAATGAGCGCATGACTTATCATGATGTGAGCGAACTTTTAATAATTGCGCAAAAAGCAGGGCTTACATCCGAACACGGTGTGCATACCCGCCATATTAAAAAGGCGGCAAAAGAGCTCGGTGATGAGGCGGTCATGCTTTATACTAAGTATAAAAAGCGGATCGCGTGGTATGTCCTTATGGATGAGCTCGCAACCAAGATGCGTAAGCGTCGTGAGAAAAAAGGCTCGATAGATTTTGATCTGCCGGAGTGTAAGATAGATCTTGATGCTGCAGGAAGGCCTTTGAATATTTATCCGTATGACAGAAATATCGCTACAAAGATAATCGAGGAGTTCATGCTTGCTGCAAACAGAACTGTCGCAGAGGAAGCATTTTGGCTTGAACTTCCGTTTATCTACAGATGCCATGATGAGCCTGAAAGGGAGAAGATTAAGGACCTTTCGAGAGTTACGGCATACTTTGGTCATCATATGAAGATAGGTCAGGATAAGATCCATCCGAAGGTTATAAGATCTCTGATGGATGAGATTAAAGGTGAGCCTGAGGAGTCGTTTTTGACGCAGCTTGCACTGAGAGCGATGATGAGAGCAGAGTATCGAGTGACAAATGATGGGCATTTTGGTTTGGCTGCAAAGTACTATACACATTTCACTTCTCCGATAAGACGATATCCGGATCTTGCGATCCATCGTATTCTGAAAGAATACAGACATGGTTTGCTTACTCCGGAGAGGCTGTCGTATTATGCGGATAATCTTGCCGCCACTGCCAAGCTTGCCTCTGAGAGGGAAAGGCGTGCCGACGATGCCGAGAGAGAGGTTGATCGAATCAAGAAGGTCGCCTTTATGCAGGATCATATAGGTGATGAGTATGAGGGTGTTATCAGCGGAGTTACGAGCTGGGGAATCTATGTTGAGTTACCGAATACCGTTGAAGGCATGGTGAGACTTAGCGACATGACGGATGACCGTTATGATTATGAGGAGGATAAGTTCCGTGTCGTGGGTCATCGCTCCAGAAAAGAGTTTAGGCTGGGGCAGCCGGTGCGCGTACAGGTTGTGCGTGTCGATCTGCAGATGCGGACTATTGATTTTTTGATGCTTGATAATGAGTAGTGGGCATACAGTCATAGTTAGGCGGCCATACTGTAGCATACTCAAGCGGCCATACTGTAGCATGCTCAAGCGGCCATACTGTAGCATCTGTTGATCCTACGGGCTACGCTTGCGCCATAATGAAACGCAGCACTGCATGGCGGCAAAATACGCCGCCTACGCAGTGGCGTTTCATTGAGGCCCTTCGGATCTAACAGATGTCTACTCTGTATGGCCGCGGGGTGTTTGGCAAAAGTGGGTGTAAAGACAGCCCTTCGGATACAACAGATGTCTACTCTGTATGGCCGCGAGATAGTTGGCAATATTACTTTAGAACAAAGGATTGAAATGATTATGGGTAATTCATCTAAAAAACTGATAGCTAATAATAAAAAGGCGCGTCACGATTACTTCATTGAGGAAACCTATGAGTGTGGGATTGAGCTGGTCGGAACTGAGGTTAAATCGATCAGGATGGGGCACTGCTCGCTCAATGAAGCGTTTGTCAGGATCGATAAAAACAACGAAGTGATGCTTTATGGGATGCATGTGAGTCCGTATGAGAAGGGAAACATTTTTAATCGTGATCCTCTGAGGCCTCGCAAGCTTTTGATGCATAAAAATGAGATCAGAAAGCTTATCGGAAAGATTAAGGAGAAGGGTTTTACGCTGATACCTATGGAGGTTTACTTTAAAGGGAGTCTTATCAAGGTTGAGATCGCTTTGGCAAGAGGTAAAAAACTCTACGATAAGAGAGAAGATATCAAGAAAAAGGATCTTAAACGATCGGCCGAAAGAGATTTTAAGGTTAAACTGTAGACCGGACATCATATAATGCGGTAAGAAATCAAAAGAAAACGAGAGATCAATAAGTGAGGTTACTATGGATCAGAACAAGAAAAAGATTAGTGTCGGCGTTGTTTTGGCTATCATATTTGGTGCGTTGATCATGCTTGGGATCATCGCAGGTCTCATTTATATGGTGATGCCGTCGGGTGTTTTTGGATCGGGCAGATCGGAAAACAGCGGAAACTCGAACATTTTCGACTCGAATGATTTCGACCATATGAGAGACGGGGATGGTTATGATGCGTCGAGACCTGTTTCGAAGCAGATGCCTTTGGATCAGTTTATGGAGGTTGACGTAAATGTCGAAAGCATGACCGTGATCATAAAGCCGGGAGATAAGTATGAGGTTGATTATGAGACTGTTGAAGGGCTGGAGCCTAAGATCAGTCAAAACGGAAAAAGCTTAAGCATCATTCAGCAGGGAAGCATCAAAAATCCTATGCAGGATTACATGAGTGAGCTTTATATCATGGTCCCTCAGAACGAGCCGCTTGCAAAAGTCAGGATCAATTGTGGTGGTTCTCATATTCATATCAGGGATGTGACCGTATATATAAACGAGTTGATCACGGGTACAGGCGACATAGTGGTGGCCAATGTAAACAGTCAGTCGACCGCCGCGAAAACCGACTCGGGGATCATAACCATGGAAAGTGTAGATATGGGTCAGTCCGAGCTCGCATCCAATTCAGGAGACATTAC
>ONKC01000087.1 GCA_900318295.1 uncultured Eubacteriales bacterium | reverse complement strand
CGGGGAACATAAAAAATCGCCTTGACAACAGCGCAAAATATGATATACTCAAATTACAGAGAGGTCCTGCTTTAGTGGACGATTCACAATTAGAGAGGTCCTGCTTTAGTGGACGATTCATAATCAGGGTTGCTTGGTCAATCAGGCAACCCTGTTTTTTCACTGAGAGGGTAAAATGCGAAACAATCTGTTTTTATGTAGAATTGATGGAGATTATCTCAAATATCTTCATGGAAAAGATGAAAAAGTCCGATTGAAGTATACGAACAGACCTTATGTCGGTGTCGTCGTAATGGTTAATGGAATCCAATACGCACTACCGTTGACGTCACAAACAACGGACAAGCGAAAAAAGAGCAACAAGAAAAAACGCGCTGCAAGGTTTACAACATTTGTTCGTAACACTAGAGGAGAAGAGATTGCAGACATTCTCCACAATAATATGATTCCGGTTAAAGATGAATTCTATGAGATTATTAAAATCGATTCAGAAAAGGATACGTATGAATTAAATGAGATTCGATTCATAAGAAAAAATCAGGATCAGATAATTCGTAAGGCAAAGAAAGTCTATGATGATAGAGTTTCTGGATCAGATTCATTTGCTAATCAGATATGTTGTGACTTTTCTGCACTAGAAGTGGCTATGTCTGCATATTGTCCTGATTAATGCTAAAAAACGATATACGGTCTGCCCTTGGTTGGCTTCCTTTCCGGGAATTATCCCTTGAAACAGGCAAGTCGACCACCAGTCGACCACCTATTTTGTCATCAGATGCCTTGCAAAGTGCGAATTTACGCTATTTTCCATCTGCGTTTTCGGGGTTCGAGTCCCGTCTCGCGCTTAAATCGAAAAAGGGTATCCTAATGGATACCCTTTTTGATTTAACCGCGAGACGGTAGACTCTTCACCCGCCCGGGGAACTCTTTCCTTGACAAATCCGTCCAATAATTGTACCATTGTTCTATAAAAACATAAAGGGAGGCCTATAATGGACGCTTATAAAAAAGAGTTTATCGAGTTTATGGTTGAATCAGAGGTTTTAAAGTTCGGTGATTTCACTTTGAAAAGTGGCAGAAAGTCGCCGTTTTTCATGAATGCGGGAGCATATGTCACAGGAAGCCAGTTAAAAAGACTCGGAGAGTACTACGCACAGGCTATCCATGAGCACTACGGTGACGACTTCGATGTGCTATTCGGACCTGCATACAAGGGAATACCTTTGGGAGTAGCGACAACGATCGCGTATGACGCACTCTATGGTAAGGAGATCAGATATTGCTCAAACCGTAAAGAGGTAAAGGATCACGGAGATACCGGAATCCTTTTGGGAAGCGATCTGAAGGACGGTGACAGAGTTGTCATAATCGAGGATGTAACTACATCAGGAAAGTCCATCGAGGAGACATATCCTATATTAAAAGCTCAGGCAGACGTAAAGATAGTCGGTCTCATCGTGTCTTTAAATCGTGAGGAAAAAGGAAAGACAGGAGAGGGTACTGCGCTCGACGAGATCAGTAAAACCTACGGATTCCCAACTGCGGCGATCGTATCGATGAGTGAGGTAACAGAGGCACTTTACAACAAAGAAGTACTCGGACGGATCGTCATCGATGATGAGCTCAAGGGCAGGATCGATGACTACTATGCTCAGTATGGTGCGTAAGACTTCGTGATAAAAATGAAAAAAAATTGCCGGCGTTAAACGTCGGAAAAAGGGCGTGACACGCCCTTTTTTTATGTCCGAACGACATGTTTTTTTACGATTTTATGCACTTTTTAAGAAATTACTATCATTTTCTTATTCAGTCTGTCCAATTTACAAAGCCGCTTTCTAGTGTTATCATCTCACTTACACCGAAACGAGAAGCGGAGGGATCATGATGAGAAGAAAAACAGTATATGTATGCTTGTCGCTTCTGGTTTTGGTCGCGTTCATAGCGCAATCACCCCCATCAATCGCAGCACATGTCAGGGTATATGATCGTGATTCTTTGAAAGAGGAGCTTAAAAAGAATGAAAACAGTGTGATAGAACTGATGGAAAGCATCACGATCAGAAATACCCTGAAAGTCTGCGGTAACAAAGTACTGACAGGACCGGGAGAGATAAAAAGAGCCATAGCAAGTGAGAGTGCATTCGGAGGAAATCTTTTGCGAGTTGCAAGCGGATCTCTGACCCTCAAAAACATAACGATAAACGGAAGAGGAGATGCTGCAGTACTAAAAGGAAAGCTATACGGATGTCTCGTCCAGGTAGACTCAGGACAGCTAACGATCGGTGGCGGAGCGGTTTTAAAGAACAATAAAAACAGCTCCAGACTTTCTGACGGAGGCGGGGCCGTACGCGTGAGATCAGGTGGAACTTGCGTGGTAAACGGAGGAAGTATAACAGGTAATGTATGTATCACGGGAGGTGCCGGGATAAGGATAGATCCGGGAGGTGTATGCTCGGTAAAAGGTGGCAGTATATCCGGCAATAAAGTCATAGGTAAATCAAGTATTGATGGATTTGACGGACGCGGAGGCGGGATTTATAACAAAGGAACACTTGCCATATACGGTGGGAGTATAAAAAGCAATTCGGTCAGCGGTCATACTCACGGAGGAAGTCGTTACGGAGGAGTGGGAGGCGGTATAGCGAGCACAGGAAGCCTTCTGATACAGGGTGGTTCGGTGAGCGAAAACCATGGAAGTAAAGGTGCTGACCTTGGTGTGATAAAAGGTAAGACAGCACTGGACAGATCGGTAAGAATATCCGAATGCTGGTTAAAAAGCGGCAGTGTTTTACATATAGGCAGATCATATAAGAGTGGTATGAAGCTTCGTCTGATACCCGAGACCGTAAAAGAAGGAGTAAAGCTTGCCGACGGACTATCCGGCAAAGGATGGAAAAACAGATTTGGATTTCCGTCATCCGTAAATAAAAAGGGACTTAGAGTTGTATTGAAAAACGGAGCTCTTGTAATAAAAAAGAAAGCTGTAAAAAAGAAAAAACCGGAATCAGGTTCATCGCACGGATCAGGTGGAAACGATGGATATTCTAACGATGGATCAGGTACAAGTCGTGTAACTACAGCACCGAGGACTCCAAAACCTCACCCGTCATACCTTCCGGTAAGACCTGCTGACCCGATGGCAGAGATCATCTTATCTGCTCCTACAGCGAGTCCGGATGGTCTGTATTATCAGAGATCGTTTATGCCATATGTGACACCGATACCGTCACCGATTCCGACGGCATCAGCTACACATATACCGACGGCTGCACCGGTTTTACCTACCGCACCGACTTGCACGCCTACGAGTGTGCCTACGCCCACGCCGGTACGGCATGTAAGAACGCTCCCATATTATTTTTTGTTTCCGCAGGTCGCACAGGCAGTGCGGCCTGAGGAGACACATATACCCATAGAGTGGAGGTTCTCCGTAAAAGATATCATAACCATAAAAAAAGAAATAAAAGCAAATGATGAAAGGGTTCGAGGTTTGACATTTTTAAGAAGGATAAGGGGAAATATAATTGAAAGAGAGGAGTGAGAGATTTGAGTGATTTCAAGGAAGATTATCTTTTGAGCAGACAGGATTACGGAGTGCTTTTTCCGTATATGATAAAAGACGATGTGAAGCAGATTTACTGGAATGGCAGGGTGCTGAGTATAGAGACGGACAGTGGGATCAGTATCGCTAAGGAGAGGCTGTCTGAAGGGTTTACTGACAGGTTTTCGATGCTTATTTGTAACAGATGTTCAAAATCGTTTAACCCTGACAATCCTGTTTTTGAGTGCGAAAACAGATCGATCTATATTCAGATGATCCACGAAAGCGTGGCGGGAGCCGGATCTACTCTCCTTATAAAAAAGATAGAAAGACCGACAAGACCCGATGCAAAAAGTCTGGTGGAAAGCGGGTTTTGCGACGAAATGGTGATCGATCTTTTAAAGGATATCATCCGCGAAGAGGTGTCATTTTTGATATACGGTCACAGCGATACAAAAAAGCTGATGAGATTTATGACACGTTATATCCCGCCCGAAAGCAGGATGCTGAGTATAGAGGGCGGGACCAGACTGGATATCGCCGCCCTGAACCCGGATAAGGATGTGACTGAGCTTAGCATCGAGCCTGAGAAAGCGGGAGGAAGACTTCTTCAGATCTGCAGGGGGATCAACCCGAAGTGGATACTGTCAGGCGATGCTGACGGAAGAGTGATAAAGGGTATGGTGGAGGCTATGGATTCACGAAATGCCAGCGGTGGTTTGAGTGTAAACAGATATGACGAGAACGAGATTGTGGAAAAGATGTTTCCATGGGTGCAGGACAAAAGACTCTCGGGTATAAGAAAGACGCTTTACCGGGCGTTCCCGATAAGAATAGGTGTAGATAAGACCGGGATATACAAGATAGTGCACCATGACAGATTATGTAATGTTCTGTATGAGAGGAGCACGGCATGAGATCTGATTCAGAAACAAAGCTCTATATCAGTCAGCTGATAGCCGGATATACATGCGGTAAAAACATCCCGGATGCTCTGCGGGAATGCTGTCTGATCATCCCTGAGGATGCTTTGACGGGGGAAAAAATAAGTAAATGTATTAATATGCTTACTACAGGAGAGGATCTGCCGGAGGAGGCACCTTTAAGAAGCGCACTTTCAGTGATCGATGAGGGTGAGCCTTTACTTGTTATACTTCACGATATGATCGAGGAGGCAGAGGCTACGGGACGGATAAAAAAGGAACTGTTCGCCTTTTTTGAGGAGATGGTTTCCTTTACTTCGGAAGCTAAGGACGATCAAAAAAAGAGGAAAAAATCCGGCAAGAGCGATAAGAGTGTGCTCTTATACGAAAAGCTTGAAAAATGCAAAAATAAAACCACATCAAAGCGGCTTCAAAAAAGAATTATAAATGATATTAAAAATGAGCTGATCCTGTTTATGATCTCGATGGTTATATATACAAGGACATCAGGGCTCAGTCAGGCCTTGAAAAGGACGCAGAGCCTGACAAGCGGATTGGTAAAAGCTCAGTTAAAATGCATGAGAAAAGGCTTTGAGTCAGGGACAAGCACAGATGAGCTTTGCATGCATTTTTTTGATAAGTTGGATATTCCGGAGGTGAGGCAGTGTATCATCAGCTGCTTTTCAAGGGAGCAGGAGAGTTTTTCGATACCTTTATACGGAGATCTGTTTGAGGTAGGGGAATATAAAAGAAAAAAATACAGAAAGGAATTATGTGCGGTTGGACTCGCCGTGATAATAGGAGTTATGGGAATAACAGGGATTATATCAACTGATGATAAAAAAGAAGGCAGACTAAAAAATGCTCTTTCACAGGCATTGATGGTCGCTGTGGGAGATATGAAGGAAGAAAAGGGAACGAATCAGATAATGGCAGGATTTATGCAACAGATGTTAAAACAGGTCGATGATGACATCGACCTGACAGTAAGAATATGCGATCTTGATCGGCTCGACCAAACGATGGAAGTCGAAGCTATCGGTGAGTATGAATCATTCCTCGGAGACAGAAGAAGGATCAGCGTCAGACGAAGACTCAGCTTCTGATTCCTCGGGTTCGGGTTTGATCTCAATCTGAAGCTTGTCAATGCGGTTGCCGTCTACCTGGATAACGTTGTAGATGGCACGATCGTCCTCAGCAGTTTCACCCTCCTCAGGGAAGTGCTCCAAAAGCCCGATAACATGTCCTGCTATGGAATCATAGTCCTCGGATTCGATATCGAGTCCGAGAGAATCATTGATATCGTCAAGAGGTGTTGAGCCGAGAACCTGATACAGATTCTCAGAGATCATCTGAATCTCGTCCTCTTCATCCTCGTCGTACTCGTCGCGTAGCTCGCCGACAATCTCTTCGAGGAGGTCCTCTATGGTGATAAGTCCGGCCAATGCTCCGTACTCATCGAGAACGATAGTCATGGGAACTGAATCCTTTTGCATCTCGAGGAAGAGTTCCGAGACATTTTTATACTCATAAGTAAAGTGTGCTTCTCTGATCAGAGAGCGGATGTCAAAGTTCTCGCGGTTGGCCTCGAACACAAAGTCTTTGAGGTTGATGATACCGATGATGTTATCGATCGTCTCATCATATATAGGCATACGCGCATATTTGGAGTCCGTAAACTCACGGAGAAGCTCGTCATAGGAGATACGCGATTCGACCATCTCAATATCCATACGCGGGATCATAACGTCCTTAACCAAAGAGTCACCGAAGTCAACGATGTTTGTGATCATCTGATGCTCCTCGGTCTCGATGACGCCTTCCTCGTGGCTGACATCAACGATGGTACGAAGCTCGTCTTCGGTGATGGTCTCTGCTTTACCTGACCAATCGACACCGAATATTTTCAGTATCAGTCTTGATATCTGATTAACTACAAAAATGATGGGAGTCAGTACGACTGTAAAGAACCGGATCAAAGAAGAGTAGCGCAAAGCGATCTTCTCTGCCTTCTTGGCGGCGAGCTGCTTGGGAGTGATCTCGCCGAAGATAAGGATCAGGAAGGTTAGGATTCCGGTTGCCAGACTGACACCCAGACCCGTGCTCTGGCTCATACCTATATTTGTACATATACGTATGGCAAGAGAAGTGGTAAGTGCCGATGCTGTAAGGTTTACGATGTTGTTGCAGATAAGGATTGCCGACAAAACCTTTGACTGGTTTTCAAGCAGCTTCCAAACACGCTTTGCTGCTTTGTTGTCGTCGTCCTCCATCATGGATCTGATACGCATACGATTGACGGTTTCCGTACACGAAAAAAATGCGGAAAGAATCAGCAATACTAAAAGAATCGCTATCTCTATCGCGTCACCCGGAACCAAAACCATCACACTCCTTTAATTCATTATTGTTGATGATTGATATTTTATATGAAAAAGCATTATGTGTCAAGAAAAAGTGTAGGAAGATATGCAGGGAAACATCTGACAGGCATTTATGAGGGGGCTTTTGCGCACGTCGGTGCGTAGCGTGGGTATTTTCCACGCATGCACCGCTACGTGCGGAACTGGCGAAAGCGTACCCCGAGCCTGACGTTTTCTCGCCATTTCGTCGCTATCGAGGTACTCATCATAGGTCGTAACCTTATCGATCATTCCGTTCGGCGTAAACTCGATGATACGGTTGGCGATAGTCTGAATAAACTGATGATCCTGTGATGTGAAAAGCACTACGCCCGGGAACTTGATAAGTCCGTTGTTCAGCGAAGTGATCGACTCCATATCAAGGTGGTTTGTCGGCTCGTCCATAAGAAGGATGTTTGAACCGAGCATCATCATTTTTGAAAGCATAACACGAACCTTCTCGCCTCCGGAGAGGACATTGACCTTTTTCAGTCCGTCATCGCCTTTAAAAAGCATACGTCCGAGGAAACCGCGCACATACGTGGCATCCTTTTCCGGAGAAAACGGCATAAGCCAGTCAACGATGGTATCTGTCGAATCAAAGTAAGCTGTATTATCCTTCGGGAAGTACGACTGTGAAGTGGTGATTCCCCATTTGTAGTCGCCTGAGTCAGGCTCCATCTCGCCGGATAGAATCTGGAACAGGGTAGTAGCTGCGATCCCGTATGAACCGACAAAGGCGATCTTGTCATCATGACCTACGGTAAAGGAAACATTATCAAGTACCTTTTCTCCGTCGATCGTTTTGGTGAGTCCCTCGACGGTAAGAACCTCGTTACCGATCTCGCGCTCAGGCTTGAAGTCGATGTAAGGATACTTACGACTTGACGGACGAAGAGTATCGAGCTCGATTTTCTCGAGCGCTCTTTTACGTGAGGTCGCCTGCTTGGATTTGGAAGCGTTTGCGGAGAATCGCTGGATGAACTCCTGCAACTCTTTGATCTTTTCTTCCTTTTTCTTGTTGGCTTCCTTCATCTGGCGGATCATGAGCTGTGATGATTCATACCAGAAATCATAGTTTCCTGCATAAATCTGCATTTTTCCGTAGTCGAGATCAACAGTGTGAGTGCAGACCTTGTTAAGGAAATATCTGTCGTGGGAAACCACGATGATAGTGTTTTCAAAATCAATAAGGAAATCCTCAAGCCATCTGATCGAGTCGAGATCAAGGTGGTTTGTCGGCTCGTCGAGAAGCAGTATATCAGGATTTCCAAATAGTGCACGAGCAAGTAAAACCTTTACCTTGTCAGTGTCGGCAAGCTCGCTCATTACCTTATCATGAAGCTCGGTTTCGATTCCGAGTCCGTTGAGAAGTGTGGCAGCGTCAGCTTCTGCCTCCCAGCCGTTCATGGCAGCAAAGTCAGCCTCTAACTCACTTGCACGGATGCCGTCCTCGTCCGAAAAATCAGGTTTAGCATAGATGGCATCCTTTTCTTTCATGATGTCATAAAGAAGTTGGTTGCCCGCGATGACCGTATCAAGTACGACCTGATCATCGTATTTGAAGTGATCCTGCTCAAGCACACTCATACGTTCACCGGCACCCATGGAAATATCACCGGTGGTAGGCTCAAGATCGCCTGAAAGGATACGTAAAAATGTAGATTTTCCTGCTCCGTTTGCACCGATGATGCCGTAGCAGTTGCCCTCCGTAAACTTTATATTGACCTCTTCAAACAGTGCTTTTTTACCGAATCGAAGAGATATGTTGCTTGCCTGGATCATAGTTTCCTCCTTACAAATGAATTAAAATTAAGTTACTAAAAAAATACTTCACCTTGATACTTTACCGAAAAATAAGGAAGAATGCAAGCTTTTTTGCAAAAAAAATGCAATTTTTTTCAAATTAAAATAAAATTACTAAAAAAATATGTTGTAACTTACCCCTTTTATGGTGTATAATCATAAATACGCGGTGATTAATTGACTGTTGGAGGGTGAGTTTTGGAACGAATTCTGTCAGAAAAGTCCGAAAAACCGATCACTAAGGTGTCGGGAATGGCATATCTGAAACATATGGGAGTAACTGTCCTTGATGATGACAACATAAGTGTCAACATTTTTAGGCCGGGTGCTTCTTCTCTTCGTTTGAACCTGTATAAGGATGGTCGTCTTGTGCAGCAGGTTGGTATCCCTTCACTTAAGGAAGTCAGTATGGATGACTTTTTTTCGGCCAGGCTTTACGGTGAGGACCTGATAGAAAAGCTTGATGAATATTCATATGACTTTGTCGCTGACGGAGAGCATTTTGTGAATACGTCTGCCGAGATCATCACTGGACGTGAGACATTTGGGAAAAAAGGCAAGATCCGTGCTCGTTTTGTAAATCATGAGTTTGACTGGGATTCGGAAAAAAGACAGATTATCTCGCCGGAAGATATGGTCATATATGAAACGCATGTGAGAGGCTTTACCAAGCATAAGAGTTCGAAAGTAGAGCATCCCGGAACCTTTAAGGGGATGATCGAGAAGCTTCCGTATTTAAAAAAGCTCGGAGTAAACACGTTGTTTTTGCTCCCTATATATGATTTTGATGAGTTTGATATCAGAGAGAGCTCTGAGGATAAAAAACGTGTAAACTATTGGGGATACACCGGTGAGGCGTTCTACTTTGCTCCAAAGGCTTCATATAGTTCCGATCCGCTTCATCCGGGAAGAGAGTTTAAAGAGCTCATAAAAGAGATCCACAAACAGGGGATGAACGTGATCCTCGACATGTTCTTTATGAAAAAAGCTCCGGACTATGTACTTGACTGTCTGCGTCACTATGTTGTCAATTATCATATAGACGGATTCAGAGTGATGTCTGATTACTTCAATGTCAAGATCGTAAGAGATGATCCCATACTCAGTCATGTTCGATTCTTCGGATACAGCTGGGAGGACTCGGTTGCTGATGCAAAGAAGCCTATGCTTTTTGAAATGAACGACGGTTTCAAGGAGATAGCAAGACGCTTTGTAAAAAGCGATGAGGGACAGGTTGAGAGCTTTTACAGAGCTTTCAGAGCACAGAGAACGGGAGTTGTTAAGGTAAACTATATCACCGCTCACGATGGCTTTACCATGAGAGATCTCATATCCTATGACATAAAGCATAATGAAGCAAACGGTGAGAGAAACAGAGACGGAACAGATTATAATTATAGTTGGAACTGCGGATTCGAGGGTCCTACGAGAAGAAAGAGTGTCCTTAATATGCGCAAAAAGCAGGAGAAAAACATTCTCGTGATGCTTCTTTTGGGGCTTCCTGTACCCATGCTTTTGATGGGAGACGAGTTCGGTAACACTCAAAAAGGCAATAATAACGCATATTGTATAGATAATCCAACAACATGGCTTGACTGGAGTCTTCTTGAAAAAAATAAAGAAACCTATGACTGCGTGAGATTTTTACTGAAGCTCAGAAGAGAGCTTCCGATGTTTCACAGAGAGGATAACTACAGCGGATTTGATCATAAGGGGCTCGGTGCTCCGGATATCTCAAATCATGCTAAAGAGCCGTGGAACAACAGCTATCCGTATTACTGCAGAGAGCTTGGAATCCTTTACTATGGTCCGTATCTGGGCGGTAAAGACGGGAAGAGTTATTATATCGCATTCAACATGCATTGGGAGGCACATGAGTTTTATCTGCCGGATATCACGAAGTCAAAAAAATGGAATGTGATCCTTGATACGGCAGCACACATAAGAAAGACACCCGGGCTCAATGAAAACGGTACCGCTTTTAAGATGGAAGCCAGATCTGTCGTTTTGCTCGAGTGCCCTGAAGACAAGCCCGTACCGAAGAAGGCACGGAAGGCTTCGGATAAGGCCTCGCCGAAAAAAAGGCTTGCAAAACGATAACTGATATGGTAATATATCACACAGTGCTTCGATAGCTCAGTTGGTAGAGCGACGCACTCGTAATGCGTAGGTCGTGGGTTCAAGTCCCATTCGGAGCTTGAGCAGTAGGGTGATTATGCACGCTACACGAACGGAAAAAGACATCCTGAGAGTTTACTCTCAAGGATGTCTTTTTATGTTCGTGCAGGCGTGCAAGCTGTCGGCCATGTACATGAGGAATCTGCCGCGTAGCGGCGGTAGAGTTCCGTGTGCACAGATGCGTCGAGCTTGCTCGAACGCAGATGTGTGCACGTGAACGTAGATTCCGAATGGGAATGGCCGATAGCGTGCATAATCACCCGGATGGATTACTTCGTCAACTCCATCATGATCTCATTACTTCTCTTAATAAACTCCGTCATCTTTTCCGGCTTCAGCGGCTGATGCGCGATCAACGCCAGATCATAAAGCTGCTTGCAGAACATCTCGATCTTTTTACTCTTTCTGTTGCTCATCACGTACTTCACAAGAGCATTGTTTGCATTCAGCACCAGAGTCTGACCCATGGTGTCCATACCCATATCAAGTCCCATGCCGTTCATCGAATACATCTTCATCATATCCTGCATACGACGGGTCTCCTCGGAAAGAGTGATCATGGATGATACATCCTCATTCTTCAGCTTCTCAAGCTTTATCTCAAGCTTGTCATCGCCGAGTGCGTCACGGAAGAGCTTAGTAAGCTTCTCCTGCTCTTTGGTCAGATCCTTATCGTCATCGGTATCTGTCATAGACTCGGTCAGATCTGCATCGATACGCTGGAAGCGGACCCCGTCCTCGTCACGAGTCTCCAAAGAGGAGATAAACGGCTGGTCGATGGTATCCGGAAGAACAACGGCGTTCATGCCCTGCTCGCGGAAGAGGTTTACGTACTGAGACTGCTGTACGAGATCTGTCACATAGTAAACAGTTTTCTTCGGTTTTTCTTCCTCCTTTTTGTCGTTTTCTGAATCAGTTCCGTCTACCGGATTTCCGTCAGAGTCGACTACATCTGGAGTCTCATCGGAAGATTCATCCTCAGTCTTATCCGGCTCCACATTTTCCAGATACTCTGAAAGTGTGGCATACTTATCATCAAGATCCTTGAAAAGCACATACTCTCTGATCTTTTCTCTGAACTTTTCATCCTTTAGGCAACCGAACTTGATAAACGGTGAGATATCATCCCAGTATTTCTCGTAATTCTCACGGTCTGTCTTGCACATACCGGAAA
Source organism: uncultured Eubacteriales bacterium (assembly GCA_900318295.1). GTDB lineage: Bacteria > Bacillota > Clostridia > Lachnospirales > Lachnospiraceae > Eubacterium_F. The sequence goes on along the minus strand of ONKC01000087.1, from coordinate 2,954 downwards.
GCTTGTCGGCAACTTTTTTTGTGATGTAATCGGAAATCTTTTTAACAAAGCCATCATTCTGCAGAGCGGAACGAGAGACGTTCAGCGGCAGATCCGGGCAGTCGATCACGCCCTTAAGCAAGAGCAGAAACTCCGGAATAACTTCTTTAATATTATCAGCGATAAATACCTGATTGTTGTAAAGCTTTATCACGCCCTCGAGGTTCTCATACTCTATATTTACCTTCGGGAAGTAGAGGATTCCTTTGAGGTTGAACGGGTAGTCCATATTCAGGTGAATCCAGAAAAGCGGTTCCTTGTAATCGTTAAATACCTTGCGATAAAACGTCTTGTAATCCTCATCGGAGCACTCGTTGGGGTGCTTTGCCCAAAGCGGAGCGGTATCGCTGATGGAAACCTCACGTTTGATGATCTTGGCTTTTTTGATCATCTTCTTTTCTTTTTTCTTGTCATCATCAGAAGTACCGTAGGTCTTTTCTTCCTCCTCGAACTCCTCGACAACTTCGTCAGTGTCGAGAACCTCGTCGGCATTTATAGTCTGGTACTCCGGCTCAGCATTTGCCTTCTTTAAGAATATCTCGTACGGCATGAATGAGCAGTACTTTTCGAGGACCTCTCTTACGCGGTACTCGTTTGCAAACTCATAGCTGTCCTCATTAAGATGAAGGATGATCGTGGTTCCTACGTCCTTTTTATCGCTTTCGGAAAGCTCGAATGTGAGTCCACCGTCACTTTCCCAATGAACCGGCTCGGAACCTTCCTTATAAGAGAGCGTGTGGATCTCTGCGGAATCCGCTACCATAAATACAGAGTAGAAGCCGAGTCCGAAATGACCGATGATCTGCTCTTCATTTGCTTTGTCTTTGTACTTCTCAAGAAAGTCAGCAGCACCTGAAAAGGCGATCTGATTGATGTATTCTTTCACCTCGTCGACAGTCATTCCGAGTCCGTTATCCGAAAACGTGATGGTTTTCTCCTCAGGATTTACCTCTACGTCGATACGTGGCTTATATTCATCATCTAACTTTGCTTCGCCGATCATCTCAAGTTTTTTAAGCTTGGTGATAGCATCTGATGCATTTGAGATGACCTCTCGGATAAAAATATCGTGATCCGAGTACAGCCATTTTTTGATGATAGGAAAAATGTTTTCCGAGTTAATGGCAAGATTGCCCTGTTCGTTTGTCATTTTAAGCGCCTCCTTTGTCAGAGCGGTTTTCCGGCTCTGTAGCTACTATATTAAACCTTGGGAAGACCAATGTCAAGAACTTTTTAGCACTCAAACAAAAAGAGTGCTAACAGAAGTGGCGAAACTGTCGGAATCTTCGTATTTTTTACATAAATTCAACATGTGAAAAAAATCTCTTGACGTAATACAAAATATAGGGTAGAATATCCTTGATTTATAAAAATGAGTATCAGTGTCGCTTCGAGGAACATGAGGTGATGCGCAACATATTTTCCAAACAGAAAAGGAGAGAAAAACCATGTTAGAAAAAATGCAGGAACTTATCGCTGACCAGTTGAGTGTTGATGCTGACAGCATCACAGAGGCTTCCAACTTCAAAGATGACCTCGGCGCTGACTCACTTGATCTCTATGAGCTTATCATGGCTCTTGAGGAGGAGTATGACGTAGAGATCCCGACTGACGATCTTGAGAACATCGCTACGGTAGGTGACGTTATCAACTTCCTTAAGGACAAGGGTATCGAGGGTTGATCAGTTGTAAATAGTGCATATGACACCAAGCAGGGGGTATAGCTCCGGCTTGGTGTCTTCTTTATGGAGGAAATATAATGGGAAAGACCGCTTTTATTTTTCCGGGTCAGGGTGCTCAGGCTGTAGGCATGGGCAAGGATGTTTATGAAAAATCTGCCCTTGCGAAGGAGATGTTTGACAAGGCAAGCGAAGCAGTTGGACTTGATCTGAAAGCGCTTTGCTTTGAGGAGAATAACGATATCAATATCACTGAGTTTACACAGGTATGTCTTTTGACTACGAGCGTGGCTATCTTAAAGGAGATAGAGGCCAGAGGAGGTCATGCCGATGTGGCCGGTGGACTCAGCCTCGGAGAGTATTGCGCGCTGGTTGCAAACGGTGCGATGGATGCGATCGATGCAGCTAAAGTTGTTAGAAAGCGCGGTATTTTTATGCAGGAGGAGGTTCCTGCAGGCGAGGGTGGTATGGCTGCCATACTCGGGATGGACGGAGATGATATCGAGAAGGTCATCTCTTCGTTTGATCAGGTTCAGATCGCGAATTACAACTGCCCGGGACAGATAGTGATCTCGGGTGAGACAGAAAATGTAAAAAAAGCGGCCGATGCTCTGAAGGAGGCGGGTGCTAAGCGTACCGTGCTTCTGAATGTGAGTGGACCTTTCCATTCTGATCTTTTAAAGGGAGCCGGAGATAAGCTTTCTAAAGTTCTTGATGAGGTGTCGATCGGAAAGATGAAGTTTCCGTATGTATCTAATGTTACCGGCGGTTATGTGACTGATGAGGCTGAGATCAAGCCGCTTTTGGTGAGACAGCTTTCAAATTCTGTCAGATGGCAGCAGTGCATTGAGGCGATGGTGGCTGACGGAGTGGATACGTTCTACGAGATCGGACCCGGGAAGACGCTCGCCGGGTTCAATAAAAAGATCGGTAAGGCGATCGGTAAGGAGCTGACGACAGTGTCGATCGCGACAATGGAAGATATCGAGGCGAACTTCTGAAAGGAGTAAATGAGTTATGGGATTATTGGATGGAAAGGTAGCGGTCGTGACAGGAGCGAGCCGTGGCATCGGTGCGGCGATAGCGAAGGCTATGGGTGCCGAGGGAGCTTTTGTGATCGTGAATTATAACGGGTCACAGGATAAGGCTGAGGCGGTCGTTGCTGAGATCAAGAGTAATGGCGGTGATGGTGTAGCTATCAAATGTGATATCGGAGATTATGAGAGTGCCGAGACA
>ONKC01000098.1 GCA_900318295.1 uncultured Eubacteriales bacterium | reverse complement strand
TCGAGATCACGATAGTATCTTGGGAGTTCCGAGTAGCGGATCGGTCCGTAGAAGGAGAACCCTTCCGCGATAGCCTTTCTCTCCACTCCGCTCATATGCCATGAGTTCCACGTAAAGTGGTCAGCCGGATTTTCGATCTTAAAAATCTCCGGTACCCACATAAGGATTCCGCCACGAACCTTTACATCCTTGAGGTTGGGCATTTTTTTAGCGAGTGCTGCATCAAATGCCACAGGCGTGTTTGCACACCAGCCGAAGTCTACCCAGTCTCCGTCCTTTACCTGCGCAGCAACATCGTCAGCGCTCACCAGTTTCTGTTTGTAAATCTCCTGATAGTCCATGTTATATACCTCCGTTTTTTTACTGTTCATACATATCATCTTACCAAAGCTTCTCTAACATAGCAAGTTCATTTTCCGACCTATGAATCTGTCTTTTCCATGTTCAGTCTCCTTTACTCCCTTATGAGTTACTAACTTTAAAGTTAGTATACAGGAGATCATAAAAATGTCAAGGTCAGCTTTTCACATTTACAGTCACCGTATTCATTTTTGCGGTGAACCGAATATAAGTATGATCGCAACCGCTAAAATGATGGCTACGATTCCCACCCCGATAAGCACTTTCGGGTTTGCCCTTTTCATCGGCTCAAAAGGACTCGTGTGAAGATCCTTGTATCTGTCATTAATGATCTCTTCGATCATCTCTTCATTTTTATCTTTATTCTTTTCTTCGTTTTCCAATACCTGTTCACCTCTTGTATTCCAAAATCATCCTTAAAAATCCCCGTAACGATCACACCTCAGTTTCTAAGTCGCCTCCCAAAAACTTCGGCAGACTCTTTCCGTCCTTCTTCCATGCATAGTACTCGGCTGTGGCTGCAAACATAACATCACCTGAAGAGTTCAGCGCAGTCTCTAAACTATCCTGGATAACTCCGATGATGAAACCGACAGCGACCGCCTGCATAGCGATCTCATTCGGAATACCAAACATAGAGCAAGCCATCGGGATCAGCAACAAAGATCCTCCTGCCACACCTGAAGCTCCGCAAGCTCCGAGCGTTGCCAAAACACTTAACAAAAGCGCCGACCAGAAGTCAACCGATACTCCCATAGTATTTGCGGTAGCCAGCGAAAGAACGGTGATAGTGATCGCCGCACCATCCATATTTATCGTAGCCCCCAGAGGTATCGCCACTGAGTACATATCCTCATCGAGTCCGAGCTTCTCACACAATTCCATATTTACGGGAATATTTGCCGCCGAACTTCTCGTGAAAAATGCCGTGATACCACTTTCTCGGAGGCACCTTAACACCAGCGGATACGGATTTCTGTGAAGGAACAAAAATGATATAAGAGGATCCACGATAAGCGCCACGCCGAGCATGCATCCCACGAGCGCCAGCACCAGCGAGCCATACTCGGAGAATATCTCAAGCCCGGTCTCGGATACAGATGAGAACACCAGACCCATGATACCAAAAGGCGCCAGATTGATGACCCATTTAACCGCAGTCGTAACCATCTCCGCGAGATCCGCGATGACATTTTTCGTGTTATCAGATCCGTATTTTTTGAGTGCCAGTCCGAATATGACCGCCCACATCAGGATACCTATATACTGCGCGTTTACGATCGCGGATATAGGATTTTGCACCATCGTAAGCACCAGATTCTCAAGCACCTCTCCGATACCGCTGACGACAGTCTCAGCCTGATAAGCATCTGTAAGAGTAAATGTCTGCGGAAAAATAAAGCTTACGCACACGGCTATAAACGCAGCCAAAAATGTACTTAACATGTATAAAAATATCACGACACCGAATCTCTTGTCCAGCTTCCCTCCGCCCTTTGATAAAGAGCTGATGACCAGGATGAACACCAGAACAGGAGCCACGCCCTTGAGCGCTCCTACAAACACCTCACCGAATATCGAGATCCACTCCTGCCCCGGCACCAAAAGTCCCAGTATCACTCCGAGCACAAGTCCGATCAGTATCCTCAAAACAAGAGATATTTTATTGTAACCGGCTACTATTTTTTTCAATACATTCACTATTATTTACCCCCATGTTTTATAATTATATTTTTTTTAACCGTTACTCCTTTTGAGCAACAGGATGTCAACTTTTATCAAAAACGATCGAAACGATCATACATATCGCAAGTAAAAACGGATAGAACAAAAACGGTATGATTGACATGCTTGATATACCGCATATTCCTGCCGCCACCAACAGCTGTGCACCGTAAGGGATTATCCCCTGAAATACACACGAGCAAGTGTCAAGCAGTGATGCAACTTTTTTCGGCTCAACCCCATATTCATCAGATATATCCTTTGCTATGGGGGCAGCAATAACGATCGCCACAGTGTTATTTGCCGTCGCTATATCCATCATCCCGGTCAGCGCACATATACCAAGCATCCCACCGCGCTTGCTGTTTGCATGCTTTCTGATAAATGAAAGTATCGCTTCAAACCCTCCGTACTCCTTCATCAGAGCACTTATGGACGCAACCAGTATGGTTACCACCATGGTTTCAAACATACCCGCTGTACCGTCTCCCATCGCAGTGAACGCAGTTTCAAAAGTGATCGTCCCCGCAATAGTTCCTATCAACCCCAATAGCATAATACCGATCCCCAGGACCAAAAAGACATTCAGTCCTATGAGCGCCAGTATCAATACGATAAAATACGGTACCGCAAGCCAAATATTATAATCAAAATCACTTATATGTGTATTCGACTGACTGAAAGAATAAATGATAAGTATTATCAAAGTAACCGCCGCCGCAGGCAATGCGATTTTAATGTTCATTTTAAACTTATCCTTCATCTCAACGCCCTGCGTCCTCGTTGCTGCGATAGTCGTATCCGATATTACCGACAGATTGTCTCCAAACATTGCCCCGCCGACAACTGACGCAACAAGGATAGGAAGCGAAATGTTTGTACTTGCACTGACCTCCGCTGCGATCGGAACGATCACGGATATCGTACCGACGCTTGTCCCCATAGCCATCGAGATCAGACATGCCACTATAAAAAGACCGGGTATCACGAATCCATCCGGTACTACATCAAGCAAAAGATTTGCCGTTGCCGACGCACCACCTGCTTGCTTTGCAAGCCCTGAAAAAGCACCCGCCATCAGAAAAACAAAAAGCATGATGACTATATTATCATCACCTATTCCTCTCGCGCATACCTTTATTTTTTCTTCAAAAGACAGTTTACGGTTCTGTAAAAATGCAACAATCAATGCCAGTCCGAATGCGACAACAACGGACATTACATAAAAGCCCATCCTGTCTTCGGCCGGTGAAATATACTCAAAATATATACCGCTTCCCAAGTAAAGTATCAAAAACACCGCGATGGGAAGCAGCGCTTTCGGATTCGAAGATATCTTCATTTCATCTTTACCGTCTTAGTTGATAATGTAGTCGACTTTGTCCACTTTCCGTTTACATAGGCCTTAACAACAAATACATACTTTTTATTCTTTGAAAGCTTCTTCAGTTTGAATACCGACTTTCCGTTTTTCTTTGTTTTCAGATAAGCCTTATTTACCGTAAGGCTTGTCTTTTTTGATGTACTTATGGTCTTATATTTTTTTCCTATTTTCTGATATACACAATACTTCTTTGCATCATTAAGCTTATTCCAGCTTAAGAGTATTTTCCCTTTTTTTGTTTTTGATTTCAAAGTCAACTCTTCAGGTTTATGTTTTGAAGTGTTCGGATCATATCTATGATCATCATATATTATAACAAACTTATTTGTCGCTGTATCACCTGTAGCCAAAGCTTCCGATTCGATCACAAGAGAAACCTTACCGTCGTCGGTAACTGCTCCGCTGCTGATAAACTTTAGAGTACCCTGATCGGATTCTTTCTTATCTTCTTTCCGAAGAGCTCCTCTCATGCCTGAAATGCTTCCGGTTTCTACACGCTTATTATACAAATATTGGAACATGTTAGCAAACGGGTTTACACGCAATTCCGTTGGCACCGGAAGGGTCACCTTCAATTTAGTAATTACGGGCGATATAGCACCTCCGTTTCCAAACTCTATTTGTGTGGCTTGTTTGCCTTTTCCTACATCATCTATTGCGGTTTGGGGAATACTGTTTGTATTCATTTTAACACCCATATCTACATCCCCGGTTGAGCCTGTGACATCCTTTCCATTGAAATCCACCTGTACTCCATCTCCCATGTCCATAGCGACGTTAACATCCTTGCCTTTTGCCGCTTCTACTACATCTGAAGGAATGACGGGTGAATCCTTCGCATCAACTCTTATCGTCCCTCCTACAAGAGCCTCGGTAATTTCCTGCTTAACCTCATTCCAATTGTTTGAAGTACCGGGCTTTTGCTGATCACCGGAGATTACGGACGGACTTTCGCTGATGGGGGCTCCTGTCAGTGAATAAATAAGATTAACGTTCTCAAGAGAAGCACGTCCCTCTCCTTTTTTATTGTTTGATAAAGCATACATCGATCCGGTGATCGTTCCGACACTATTGCCAAAACCGGAGATTAAGGTCATTACACTACCTGTTTCTGCATCAGCTTTATTTTTAAAACATATATTTGAAGTATCAACATCCACACCGTCAAATGAAACACCCGACCAAACGCTACTATGGTCAATCAGTGCACCGCTATCTTTCCAATCCACATTTGTGAACGTGATCTTGCTTACTGTCACGGTTCCGGGAACATATTCAAGGCTCTTCCCGTTAATATCATTATCGTCTGAAGCCTTTACTCTCACACCACCGGTATGTGTCCCGGATACCTCAACTCCGTCAGTCAGTTTTATATTAAAGCTGTGCGGGGTACCATATGCTATAGATGAATCTATTTTTGCTTTCCCATCAAAGAACTCAGAAGTGTTAGAACTGAGTATCGTCTTAGTCTCTCTTACCTCCGTAAATGCCGGAAGTACACCATACACAGAATAAGTATCATCCGGTCTTGACCACCCGGTTAATGTATCTGCGCCGACTGCAGGATTCCAATTTGATATATCAATACCGTAGTTATTAGCAGACGAACACTTAGGTGTTACACCTCCTCCTATGACAGAAAGCGTTCTGCCACTCGCATCCGCAGAAAGTTTACCTCGAAGTTCTGAATAAATCTTTACTCCATTAGTTGTTGTGTCTTCCCCTGGTACGACAATACTACTCTGATCATGTAATGCACCTGTTGCACCTGTGATACTGGTTACAGATCCACTGCCCACACTGATCAAATCTGTTTTAGGTGATTCCGGCGATCCTTCCGAAATGAAATTTATAAGGTTAGAAAATGATAGTCCGGAAAGATCTACCGATGTTGAGCCAACCAACGATGTTGCGCTCAGCATAGTACTCCCCCATTTAGCTTTAGTTGGTTTGATCTTAAGATCACTACCCACAGACCCGGCGACTGTATTCGTTCCGGATACTTTCAGGGAGTTTCCCGTACCGGAGATGTTTATTCCCGAACAATTCGTCACATCCTCCAGAGTGTATTCAGTATTATCACTTGTAAAAGTATTCTCGCCAGCCTGTATTGCAACAGCTGCAACTGCGGTTCCCGCGCACAGAGGCTGAACCGTCAGTATCATTGCCAGTGTTGTTATAATCGCTGTTATTCTTTTCTTTGCTTTCATAAACTCCTCCTTTTCGCAGGCTTATCAAAACCCTGAACTGCTTCCGTCTTCGTAAATAAAAGCGGCTTTATAATCACTATGGTTTTTCAAAAACTCATTTGTTTTATCTTCACCCATAATGAAAAACGCTGTTGCATATGCATCACAGCAAAACCCACTCGGACCGATGACAGTTACCGACGCCAGGCCGTTGTCAGCGGGCGCACCGGTTCGACTGTCCATGATATGATGGTATCTTTTCCCATCCTTTTCAAAGAAGCGCTCATAGTTTCCGCTTGTCACGACCGCTTCATTTTTACTTGTTATTTTTTCAAATATCTTGGATGTATCCTTCGGGTCTACTATCCCGACGGTAAACTCCGTCCCGTCAGGCTTGGTCCCGACAGATTGCACGTTTCCACCAAGCGAAACGATCCCGCTCGTCTTATGTTCCCTCAGTATATCGCATAGCTTATCAGACAGATATCCCTTTGCACACGCCCCGAGATCTATCTGCATTTTTTCAGGAAGTCGAGTGTATTTAGCTCCATCCACGATTACCTTAGGATACCTCGGTGCTTCAATATGGCTTGTCAGACCTTTTTCATGAATTGCTTTATCCGCAATCAACTCCTTATCTGACGGAAACTCGACTTTTTTGTAATCAACTATTTTAAGTGTATTCTTTCTCTCATCTTCCGACGGAACTCGATACTCACCCGTCGTGAATCCCCATAGCTTAACGATTGGATATATCGTCGGATCAAAACTACCATCTGTATCCTTTGCCACCTCA
>ONKC01000005.1 GCA_900318295.1 uncultured Eubacteriales bacterium | reverse complement strand
AATCGAACATATATTCGATTGCAGGAGGGCCGTTCATGGATGAGGACATCAGCCTTGCCATCGCAGACGAACAGGATATCAGAGGCAGAATCTACGTGATGCGTGGCCAGCAGGTCATGCTCGACTACGATCTCGCGCAGATATACGGCTACACCACAAAGGCCTTCAACCAGCAGGTCAGGCGCAATATCGAGAAGTTCCCCGGCGACTTCATGTTCCAGTTAACAGAAGACGAGCTGCCGCTCGTATCATCAAGGTCACAATACGTGACCTTGAACGCCTCGGGAAACAGACGCGGTTCGAACATAAAATACCTCCCCTACGCCTTCACCGAGCAGGGCGTCTATATGCTTATGACCGTGCTAAGAGGTGATCTTGCTATAAAACAGAGTAAGGCTCTTATACGCATTTTTCGTTCCATGAAGGAATATATTGCAGAGGCACAGGGATTAGTTACACAGCGTGATATGCTCCGTTTGTCCATGCAGACGAATGAAAACATAGAAGCTATCCACCGGCTTCAGTCATCTGTCTCAGATCAGCAGAAGCAGCTTCTGGAGCACGATGACAAACTTGCACAGGCTTTAGAGCAAATCGGCGAGACTGTCAAGAAATCAGATATCGCACCTATCCTCGAGTTGTTTGGCCAGCCGGCGGATCAGCAGGAAATCCTTCTCCGTGAAGGGCAGCCGGTTAAAGCGGATATCACATACATGGATATCTACAGCAAAGCAACAAAGAGTATCTACATTATCGATAACTATATCAGTATCAAAACGCTGAATTTGCTCCAGGGAATACAGCCCGGTGTAGCTGTTACCGTGTTCAGCGATAACAATGGGAATAGACTTCACTTGAGCGATTATTCAGATTTTAAGGTGGAGTATCCATCAATTCCGATCACATTTATCACGACCGGAGGAATAATACATGACCGATTTATTGTGTTGGATTACGAGGAACCGAATGAGCGAATCTATCATTGCGGAGCTTCATCCAAGGATGCGGGCGTGAAGAGGGTAACAGCAATAACGGAGTTCAAACTCGAGGATCTGAAGGCAGGAATGCATTTGTTGATTGATCAGATGAAGAACAATCCGGTGTTGGCATTGTCATAAGAGGGATATCTGTAGGTGGTCGAGAAATTACAATAGTTATCAGATTGCATGTGAATATGTTGGCTTGACTTTAGGTTTTGGAAGCGGTATACTTTGGATTATTGATAATCAAACTTTAGATTTAAAAAAATGGGGATATAAGTGATAGAACGTGATGCAAAATCTGCAATAGAAAGATGATACTATCGAGATAAACGGAATCAAATATGTGTCATGGAAAGAATGGTGTGAGTTATGAAAGAAACGATCGAGATGACAGTCTCTCCGATAACCCACGACAGTACAGGTAAACCGCAGGTGTTTGTCGAGTTTCGCGACGGTGAAAAGCGAGCAGAGGGAAGGATTCCAGGAGGAAAGATAGTCTCATCCTCCGGCTTTTCGGAAGAGGAGTTAGCTACCCTAAAACTCTATATGAAAAATGAAAAGGCGACCATATTATCCACGGCCAAGCGGATAGATGTGATGGCCTCATTCCTCGGCAAAAGATAGATGAGTAAGCCTACAATAATGCCCTTACTTCATCGATCATCTCACCGGCTTCTTCGTAGTCGAGATTTGCCACAAGCTCACATAATTTTTTTATCTGAACAGATAGAGACTCGTCAAATACATATGCGGCAAGGGTATCGGTGCAGTCTTCGGCAGCAGTCAGATCAAAGTCATTGATCGCAGCCTTTAGTTTATCCAAGACGTCAGTGACGTCTTTTTTATTGAAATCTTTATTCGGTTCGGAACCTGATTTGGCATATGGCTTCAGATAGGGCTTTAGCGCAAAAAATGCGGCAAGTACACTCGGGGTATACTCTTTTAGTTTTGTGATATTATTATCCGTTCCTAGCTTTTCGAGAGTATAGAAGTTGTCCGCAAGTTCCATCGCACCGATCATTCGACATGTAGTCTTGAGAGCATGCACCTCGGTTGTAAAGCTATTAATATTTTCATTTTCTAAGTTTGTCCGGATTGAGTCACATTTTTCATCTATCAGATCATATACATCGCCCAAAAGATCTCTGAATAGTACGGGGCTTCCGGAGTATTCTATTCCTTTATCGTTGTCGATGCCGGGGATTGATATATCCGACGTATCAGGTTCGATGTCAGTCACTTCGACTACGGATATATCAGAGAGTGATACGGATGTGTCGCTGTTTTTTTTGTTCTGATTCATTCTTCCTCCTGCGTGAAAGACTATGTATGTGAGACGATTAAACGAATGCTTCAGCCCGGTTTTTATGTGTTCGGTCCACATATCAAGTATAACACGCAAAGGAGGCGTAAACAAGCATTTTTTTATTGACAATAGGGTGTATTTAAGATAATATGAAGATGACGGATTTTCGGATTTTAGAAAGAGGGGAACTTATGCAACCGCGAATCGTAGTAGTTGATGATGATTCCATAGTGTTAAAAAGAGCGTGGACTATTCTGACCGAAGCAGATATGAAAGCGGTCGTTTTGAAGAGCGGAGCGCAGCTGCTTGACTATGTCAGTGAGAATGATGCCCCTGATTTGATCCTGCTTGATATCCGTATGCCGGATATGGATGGTTTTGAGGTTCTCAGTAAGCTTCGAAGCATGGAAGAAAAGGGTAGCGAGATCCCGGTTATTTTTCTTACGGCAAACGAAGATGAGGCTGCCGAGGCGAAGGGCCTTGCCAGCGGTGCGATGGACTATATCAGAAAGCCGTTTGTTGCAAACATCTTAGTCCTGCGTGTCAGACAGGCAGTAGAGCTGGTGAGACTTCAAAGACATCTGGCTGATGAAGTTGAAAAAAAGACCAAGGAATACGAGGAGCTTTTTATCCAGGTCGTGGAGAGTCTCGCGACAGCTATCGATGCCAAGGATACTTATACGAACGGTCACTCGGTTCGTGTTGCGGAGTATTCAAAAGAGATAGCGAAAAGATTCGGCTATGATGAGGAAAGACAGGACGCCGTTTTTATGATGGGGCTTTTGCATGATGTCGGAAAGATCGGTGTGCCGGACAGCGTGATAAACAAACCGGCCCGTCTCACGGATGAGGAGTTTGCGTTCATAAAAACGCATCCTGACGTGGGAGCGCGGATATTATCAGGTATTAAAAAAATGCCCGGACTCGCAGACGGTGCGAGGTGGCATCATGAAAGATATGACGGAAGGGGATATCCTGACGGGTTGTCCGGTGATCAGATACCCGAGGAGGCCAGGATCATCGCTGTGGCGGATGCATACGACGCTATGACGAGTAACAGAAGTTACAGGAGATCTTTGTCGCAGGAGATTGTCAGAGAGGAGATCGAGAAGGGCAAAGGCACGCAGTTTGATCCGCAGTTCGCGGATATCATGATAAAGATGATAGATGAGGATACTCAGTACAGGATGCGCGACCGTATACCTGAAGATGAAAACATCGACTGATGGGAGGCTTAAGAAAGATGGAGTACAAGCTGCTTGTAGTGAGCAACGAAAAATCATATATCACGGATTCTATCACGGCTGCTATCGATGAGTCGGGAGTGAGCTGTATCCGCGTGGATTCCGAGATAAAAGAGATCGAGAAAAACAAAGACGATGCCGACATGGTATTTTTATATGTAAATGAGGCAGTGGCTGACAATACCCAGGTTCTCGTTTTTATTAAGGACGTTTGTGCGGATGATGTAAAGACGCTGTTTTTGGCTGGTTACAGTGAGGATATCGAGAAGGTTTATCGCGTTATACCAAAAGACATGGTCAGGGAAGCTTTTATCAGACCTTTTGAAAACAAGTATATAGTAAAGGTTATCTCGAATGAGGCGGAAGAAGCGAGAAAGCGTCGCAGTGCGAAAAGGATCCTGGTAGTCGATGATGACATAACATTTTTAAAGATGGTCAAAAAATGGCTGATGGACAAATACCAGGTTACCATAGTCAAGTCAGGTATGCAGGCTATCAAGTATATAACAGGGCATCGTCCCGACCTGATCCTGATGGATTATGATATGCCGATCACGGATGGTACAAAGGTTTTGGAGATGCTGAGAAGTGAGCCGGATTCGGCAGAGATCCCCGTCATCTTTCTCACCGGAAAAGCAGACAAGGAAACCGTATTGAAGGTAATGAGTCTGAAACCTCAGGGCTATCTTTTAAAGAGTATGAAACAGGCGGATATCGTTTCGGCGATCGATCATTATTTTGAGACGGAAAAATGGCAAAACGTAATTACCTTTTCATAAAAAAAACACGCAGAGTAGCAGCAGGCTTTCTTCTGTTGTGTTTTTTTTGTGCTTTTTTTGGATGTCTGTCCCCTGCAAATATCAGTGATGCAGCGGTAGATACGTCTGAAAAAAAAGATGAAGAGATCGTAAAGATCGGATATTTTGAAAATGAGATCTTCCAGGAGGGAGCAAAGGAGGGCGCTGTAAGAAAGGGCTATGCCTATGACTATTACCGAAAACTCTCCGAGTATACAGGCTGGGACTATAAGTATGTCTACGGAAGCTTTGCCGATCTTTATCAGATGCTTCTTGACGGGGAGGTTGATATGCTCGCCGGACTCGCCAAGACAGAGGAGCGCGAGGGCGTCATCGGATATCCTGAGATGCCTATGGGAAATGAGACCTACAATATGGTCAAGCATGCCTCGGATGAAGAGGTGACCACCTCATATAAGACGCTTTCCGGTAAAAAGATCGGTGTTTTAGACAGTGCGATGGTGAAAGTTATAAATCGATTTTTGGAGGAGAACGCCATCAACGCCGATGTAAAAAAATATCCTGATTATGACAGCATGTTTAAGGCGTTTGATGATAATCAGGTTGATGTTATGGTAAGCGAGAGTGACGGTACGCAGGACAGGGCTGATGCCGAGCTTTTATATGCTTTCGGGTCGTCGGATTATTATCTGTGTGTGAGTATAAAAAGGCCTGATCTTTTGGAGGAATTAAACCAAGCTCAGACCGAGCTTATGACGGAGGAACCAAACTACATCAATTCACTTCGTATCAAGTATTATTCGGAAAGTATTTCCAGCCGTACTCTATCGGCAACCGAGAAGGAATGGCTCAAAAAAACAGATGTGCTTCGTATCGGTTATCTCAGAAACTATCTTCCGTACAGTGATGAGGATTCAGACGGTCATGTTACGGGACTTGTAAAGGATCTTGTTCCGGAGGTCGAAAAAGCCCTAAAGATCGAAAAAATGAAAACCTCTTATATCTGCTATGATAATTTTGATGAGATGATCACCGATGTACAGTCCGGAAAGGTAGATGCCGTGTTTCCGGTGGGCGGAGGTCTGTATTTTTCCGAGGAAAACGGAATCTACCAGTCCAACCCCGTAGTATCATCAACAACGGAGCTTATCTACAAAGGGGATTATGACGAGAACAAACTATCCAGCTTTGCGGTAAACAAAAATAACCGCATGCAGTATTATTATGTCAAAACATATTTTCCGAATGCAAAGTATACATATTACTCTTCAATAGATGAATGTCTTTCTGCCGTGATGAACGGAACAGCACAGAGCACAACTCTTAACGGAGTCAGAGCGAATGATATTCTGAAAAATCGAAAGTACCGGGAACTGACCATGAAGCAGCTCAGTGTCAATGATGATCGTTGCTTCGGGGTGAGGATAGGTGAAGAAGGACTTTTGAAGCTTCTAAACAGAGGCATGAATCTGGTAGGTGCCGATCAGATTCAGAACATGGCATACCGCTATGTTGACGGTTTATATGATTACACGGTTTTTGATCTGATACTCGATAATATCTGGATCGTTACGCTGGTGGCTGTGGCGATAGCGGCATTGGTTGTCGTGCTCTCTGCAAGAGGTCTGAAGGCATCCAGAAAAAGAATGGAGGAAAAAGAAGCTGCCGGCCGGGAGCTTGAAGAAAAAAACAGAGAACTTGCTCTCGCCGTAAATGCGGCACAGAGTGCAAACCGTGCAAAGACTTATTTTCTTTCGGCAATGTCTCATGATATACGTACTCCGATGAACTCGATACTAAGTATGAACGAGATGGTGCTTAGAGAGTGTGAGGACGAAAATATACTTTCTTATGCCGGTCATATACGTTCTTCGGGCAACACTCTTTTGGGACTTATCAGCGATATACTCGATTTCTCAAAAATGGAGGCCGGAAAGTTTGATATCATTCCGATGGATTATGAGATATCCTCGGTGCTCAACGACCTTGTAAATATGGTTCAGACCAGAGCGGAGGAAAAAGGTCTTGCCCTCGAACTCCATATTGACAGTGGTATACCGAACTATCTTCGCGGAGATGAGACGAGAGTCAAGCAGGCTGTCACAAACCTTCTTACAAATGCCGTGAAGTACACGAAGCAGGGTACGATCACTTTTTCGGTAGGCTTTGATAAGGTTGATGAGGATACGATCCTTTTGAACGTCAGTGTGAAGGACACCGGAGTGGGTATCCATAAGGAGGATCTCGAAACACTGTTTGATGCGTTTGAGCGAGTAGATGATGATTACAACAGAAATATCGAAGGGTCCGGGCTTGGACTCACGATCACACAGCGACTTTTGGAACTTATGGGAAGTGAACTTAAGGTGGCAAGTGAGTTCGATAAGGGATCCGAGTTCAGTTTCAGTGTAAAACAGCAGGTCATCGGATGGGAAGAGGTCGGTGATTATGAGTCTGCATTCAAACGCTCGATGGCTGAAAGAAAGCGTTATCATGAGAAGTTTACCGCGCCTGACGGATGCATTCTGGTGGTTGATGATACGCCGGCAAACCTTGTCGTGATCAACAATCTTTTGAAGAGAACAAAGCTAAATATTGATACGGCAGGAAGTGCGGACGAGGGTATATTTTTCGCGACGAAAAACAAATACGATATCATCATCCTCGATCATATGATGCCTTATAAGGACGGTATTGAGGCACTGAAGGAGCTTCGTGCCTTAAAGGATAATCCGAATCATGACACGCCGGTTATCTGCCTTACAGCTAACGCGATCATCGGAATGCGTGACACATATCTGGAGGCGGGCTTTGATGATTATCTGACCAAGCCGATAGATCCCGAGAGCCTCGAGGATGCCATCATCAGATTTCTTCCGGATGAGAAGGTGTTTCCGGCGGATGAAAGCTATGAAGAAGATGAGGATGAGACTGTCCCGACATTTTTATATGAGATTCCCGAACTGGATGTAAGTGCGGGGCTCGAGCATTGCGGCTATACCGAGGCTTATCTGGATGCGATCCGTGCATATGTCGAAACGATAAATCTGAATTCGGATGAGATAGAAAAATACCGCGCCACAGGTGATATGGAGAATCTGACAGTGCGAGTTCACGGTATGAAAAGTACTGCGCGTGTTATAGGTGCGCTGGGGCTGAGTGCTTTTGCCCAGAGACTAGAGGATGCGGGAAGAAGTGGAGATTCCAAGACTTTAGAGGCAGAAATCGATCAGTTTCTGGAGGAATATGTGACACTCGGTGAGAAGCTGATGCCGATAGCGACCATAAACTCCGATGATACCGAGAAGCTTTCGATGCTTGATAAAGAAGAACTGAATCATTTTTATGAGATGTTGAAAAAGCACATTGAAAACGCTGATTATGATGAGATAGACAGTCTCGGAGAAAAGCTTTCGACGTATGCGGTTCCGGATGATGAAAAAGAACGTGTGGAAAAGATTATCAATGCGATATCCATGCTTGAGTATGATGATCTGGAGAAACTGATTTAGCGAAGGGTGTCGTACTTAAGTGATTGATAAATGACTGTAAGACCGATCACTTTTGGCTGTGTGGAGAATGGGAGGAAGAGTGGTTGTTTTTGTAGAAAGCTACACCGCTTCGACCTTTTTCCTTAACGCTGTAGAGAGCTTCATCAGCGTGCTTAAAAAGTGTTTCGACGGTGATATCTTTGTCGCCGAAGGCTACACCTACACTGATTGAGATGGGAGGAAGACTCTCATCTTTTTCATTTAGTGCTGCTAGTGTTGCATTCATAAGCTCCACTTTTTTTCTGAGAAGCGGTTCCATAGTAGGATCAGAGTGTACCATGATGACAGCAAGCTCATCTCCTCCGATACGGCAGATATAATCCTGTGCACGGAAGCTTCCGAACACCTCAGTGGCGACCTCTTTAAGTATTTTGTCACCCGTATCATGTCCGTAGGAATCATTTATCTGCTTGAAACGGTCCAGATCGATAATGATCAAAGCACATGTTTCAAGGTCTACATTTTCCAGAAGAAAATCATATCCCCTTCTGTTATAGAGACCTGTTAATTCATCATGATTTGCTTCATAGGTGAGTTTCTCTCTGTTTTTCATGTTGGTGCGATGCATAAGATTGTAGGTTTTTGCGAGAAAGCGTACTTCAAAAGCACCCTTCATCGGAAGATCCTTTTCATCTCTGATAAGGGTAACTGCATTTTTAAGAGGAGATACCAAAAGTCTTAATGTGACAAATACTATCGTAAGCAAATAGATTATTATGAATGCAGTGAGAAAATGCTCGGTAAATACCTGGCTTCTGAGTTTTTTTGAGATCTCATCATGTTGTTGATCTATGTAATCGGACAGATCCTTTAAGCATTTATCCATATGAGAGGAGATAGTTTCTTTGTCCTTTTGATATTTGGAGCCGAAAACGGTAGTGATCGCCAGTTCTCTTTTTTCGGAAGATGGGAGCTTAGAATCGGCATCTGTCAGCTTGGCCTTTTGAATCTCGACCGGATAGGATGAAAGATTTGAATCATATGCATCTACCGTAAGTCTCGCTGCGTAGTATTCATCATTCATCAGTGCGACGGATTCGTTCATAGCATCCTTGATGCTGGTAATGGCAGCTGTGCCCGGAAGATCCTTTTCAAGTGCTTCTATCGCATGATCACGACGCTTGGTAACCTTTGCCTCGTTGAAGTATTCGTCAAGGTATTTTTTTTCTCCGGTCGTGACAAAACTCCTGATCTTTTCAGTCAGGTAGTCGGAGGCGATTTGGAGATTGTATGCATTTGATCTCCATTGTGCTAATTTGGTTGTGGTATCGTAGGATTCATCATTTATAGAGATAGTGAAGCCCATGACAACGATCATAGCGATCGAAGATACGATGGCTAAGATCATCAGGATCATATTCAGACGGTGAAGCTTTACACCTCTGTGTCTTATTCTTCTAAAAACTTTTAACATATACATCCCACCCCTGATGTTATAAGCAATGCTGATTGTTTTGCCTCATAGGTAAAAGTATAATACTTTTGAGGAGTGATGTCAATGCCGTAAATCAGAGTAATTCTGCTATCTCAAGTATCATTTTTTCACTTTTCTCCCAACCAAGACATGCATCAGTGATCGATTTTCCATAGACACCTTCGCCGATTTTTTGATTTCCGTCCTCTATGTAGCTTTCTACCATGAAGCCTTTGACCATGGATTTGATATCCTTGTTGTGGCGAGTCGCGTGCAGGACATCCTTGATGATACGAGGCTGCTCGAACGGGTTTTTGCCTGAATTGCCGTGGTTTGTATCAACGATCACACATGCCTGAGGACAGTCTATGTTTTGATATGCCTCGTAAAGTCTTATCAGATCTTCATAATGATAGTTTGGCATAACCTGACCGAGCTTGTTGGTATAACCTCTGAGGATGGCGTGAGTGTGCTCGTTTCCTGATGAATGAACCTCCCATCCGCGATAAATAAAGGTGTGAGAATGTCTGGCGGCGAGTATGGCATTCATCATGATCGTGTAGTCGCCGGAGGTTGGGTTTTTCATACCTACAGGGACACTGATCCCGCTTGCGACGAGGCGATGCTGCTGGTCCTCGACGCTTCTTGCACCGATGGCGACATATCCGAGGAGGTCTTCGAGGTACTGATAGTTTTCCGGATACAGCATCTCATCTGCGCAGGAAAAACCGGTCTCGCTGACCGCTCTCATATGAAGATGTCTGGTTGCGATGATGCCTTTAAACATATCCGGTTTTTCATTCGGGTCGGGCTGGTGAAGCATTCCTTTGTAGCCCTCGCCTGTTGTACGCGGTTTGTTGGTGTAGATCCTCGGTACGATAAGAATCTTATCTTCGACCTTATCCTGGATTTTTCTCAGACGAAGAGTGTAGTCGATCACGCTGTCTTCGTTGTCTGCACTGCACGGACCTATGATGAGCAGAAGTCTGTCATCACTTCCCTCAAAAATATTCTTTATCTGTATGTTCCTTTTTTCTACGCTCAGACTCATCTGACTTGTAAGCGGATACATTTCCTTAACCTCAGCCGGAAGCGCCAGCTGGCGATCAAACAGCATGCTCATTTTTATCTCCTTTTCAACGTGTGATACAATAACTTATGTTTGGTATCCTACATCACTTTTTTTTTCTTGTCAAGTGACATGTGTAAAATCGGTCAGGGAAAAAACGCTTGCGTGGTAAAGTGTGTTTGTAGTATAATGTAGTAGTTTGGAAAGTGGCATTCAAAGGAGGTTGAGGTAAATGATCACATTCTTATCAGGACTTGCAGTACTCCTTATCGGAGGTCTCATATACGGGCGCGTTTCCGAAAGGATCATCAAGCCCACTGATGATGCGACACCGGCTGTTTCCATGCAGGACGGAGTGGACTATGTTCCGATGAATAAAAAGAAAAATGCGCTCATAGAGTTATTAAATATCGCAGGTACGGGCCCGATACTGGGACCTTTGCAGGGAATACTTTTCGGCCCGATCGCGTTTATCACGATTCCTATAGGTTGTGTGATCGGAGGTGCTTTTCACGATTACATGGTTGGTATGATATCGGTGAGAAACAAAGGTGCACAGATGCCGGGGCTGGTACGTCAGTTTCTGGGAAAACATATTAACGGTGTTTATCTGGTATTTGTTTCGCTTTCACTGCTTTTACTGGGAACTGTATTTATTTATACACCGGGAGATCTGTTTGTATCGCAGATACTGAATCAGGACTCGGCGGCGACAAATCCCGTAGTATGGATCGTTTACGGTGGAATTTTTTTATACTATATCGTTGCTACTTTTTTCCCGATCGATAAGATCATCGGAAAGGTATATCCGATATTCGGTGCGATACTGTTGCTGTCTGCGGTGGGAGTATTTGTAGGATTGTTTGTAAAGGGATATCCGCTTGTGGAGATATGGGATGCCGAGGCTATGGGTTATCCTTTTAAGACCAATTTTATCCCCATATTTTTTGTGACTGTTTCATGCGGTATCTGTTCGGGGTTTCATTCCACACAGGCAACACTTGTATCCAGAACGATGGTAAACGAGCATGAAGGTCGCACTACATTTTACGATATGATGATACTTGAGGGCGTCATCGCGATGATCTGGGCAGCGGCCGGGATGGGCGCTCTTCAGATGGGACTCACGTCTGCGGATGCCCTTTCAAATCAGCCGACGAACGTGGTCGGTATAGTAGCCAAAGATATGCTTGGCAGTATCGGAGGGATCATCGCCGTGGTCGGCGTCATCGTCCTTCCGATAACATCAGGTGATACGGCACTAAGATCGCTGAGGCTTATCATAGGTGATTCCGTAAAGATCGACCAGAAGAAAAAGAAAAATGTGCTGTTTCTCGCACTGTCGATCTTTGTGGTCGTCGCGGGTCTTTTGACATGGTCGAAGCTAAACCCTTCCGGATTTAACACGTTATGGCAGTATTTCGCATGGGCAAATGAAACTATCGCCGTGTTTGCATTTTCGATGATAGCATTCTATATGAAGCAGCATGGTATGCCGTATTTGATGGCGCTGATACCGGGAACCTTTTATCAGTATGTAGTTGTATCCTACATACTAAACGCTCGTATCGGATTCAATCTTCCATGGACGTGGGCTTATATCGTTGCGGGAGTTATCGCTGCGGGATATGCGATCATCGTCATGCTGATAAAGACAAAACCGAAACTAAACACAGTGTGATGATGAGTTATACGTGGAGGGATACATATGAAAAAAATTCTTTTGACCGGAAGCTCAGGGCAGCTCGGACGCGCCGTAAGAAAGGAATACGGAAAAGAAGCACAGTTTATTTTGTCAGATGTTGACGGGCCGATACTTGACGTGCCGGAAGGGATGTATTTGGATATATCCGATTCAAAGGAAGTATTAGAGACAGTAAAAAGAACTCGTCCGGATGTGATAATCAACTGTGCGGCATATACGAATGTGGACGGATGTGAACAAAATTATGATACGGCGTTTCGTATAAATGCGCTTGGGCCGAGGAACCTCGCCGCCGCAGCGAATGAGACCGGAGCCAAGATCATCCATATATCTACGGACTATGTTTTTTCGGGGACGGATCCGAATCCGCTAAAAGAAAATGAAGAACCTGATCCCGTAAGCGTATACGGTCGTACGAAGCTCGCAGGCGAGAACTTTGTGAAGGAATGCTCCACAAGGTTTTTTATACTGAGGACTGCATGGCTGTACGGAGAAGGAAAGAACTTTGTAAAGACTATGCTCGAGCTTTCCAAAACTCATGATGAGGTCAGTGTTGTGGATGATCAGATAGGGTCTCCCACATCTGCTACAGAGCTTGCAAAGGTGATCCATGAGATCGAGCCTTCCATCTGTTACGGAACATATCATGCGACCTGTGAGGGAAGTGTGAGCTGGGCAGACTTTGCGAGAAAAATATTTGAAAAAACAGGAAAGGATACCCGTGTCAATTCGATATCCTCAGAGGAATATAAAAAGCTAAACCCAAAGTCGGCAAACAGACCACCTTTTTCCATACTTGACAACATGATGCTCAGGCTGAACGGATTTGGGAAGATGGCTGACTGGGAAGATGCATTTGATGAATATATAAAGAAAAACAGACTAAGCTGAGAGAAAAAAACAATGGAAAATGAACTTGGGTTTAAACAGGGATTTAAGGATGGCATTCCCATCGGACTCGGTTATCTGTCGGTATCGTTTACTTTCGGTATCATGTCGATAATAGCCGGCCTTTACTGGTGGGAAGCGGTGCTGATATCCATGCTTTGCGTAACCAGTGCGGGGCAGCTTGCAGGTATACAGGTTATGATAAGTCCCGGAAGATATTTGGAGATGCTGATATCGCAGATGACGATCAATGTCCGGTATTCATTTATGTCCATATCTCTTTCGCAAAAAGTAACGGAAAAGTTTTCGGGGATATGGCGGTGGATTTTCGGATTTATGATCACGGATGAGATATTTGCTGTGGCTGTATCAAAGCCTGTTGTAAGAAGAGCTTATTTTGCGGGGCTCTGTGTGGCACCCTATGCGGGATGGACAGCAGGGACTTTGGCCGGAGCACTTCTCGGAGATGTACTTCCGAAATCTGTGATGAGTGCTTTGGGTATAGCGATCTATGCGATGTTTGTCGCGATCGTAGTACCTGAGATGAAGAAAAGCAAGCCGGTAATTATGGTTGTTATACTGGCGGCAATCTTGAGTTGTATGTTTACTTATATTCCGGTGATAAAAGAGGTTCCGGCCGGTATTTCGATAAGCATATGTGCGGTGGTTTCTGCAATGGTCATGGCGATAATACGACCGATAAAGCCGGAGTCTTTGGATGCTTAAAAGGGTTGAAATAACTAACAGGATATGATATTATGACACATGAAACATTTTTTATATATCTTGCTCTGATGGCAGGATCAACATTTCTCATAAGAGCGATCCCTTTTGTTCTTGTGAAAAAAAAGATTGAGAATATCTATATCAGATCATTTTTAACATATATACCATATGCGGTTCTGACGGCGATGACACTGCCTGCGATACTCTATGCGACCGAGTCTTTATGGTCGGCGTGTGTGGGGCTTGTGGCAGCGGTGCTGATGAGTATCTTCGGATTCGGTCTGATGCCGGTGGCGGTAGTAGCGTGTGCGGCGGTATATGTTTCTGAATGGTTGATGACTATCATATGATGATTAAGGCAGGTGTGTATGGATCAGATAACGGTATTTCTGGTTGAAGATGAGTTCGTGATCCGTGAAGGGATTCGCAAGAACATCGATTGGGAGTCACAGGGGCTGACTCTTTGCGGCGATGCAGCCGACGGTGAGCTTGCGTGGGAAGAGATCCAAAAGAAAAATCCCGACATAGTGATCACTGATATTCGTATGCCTTTTATGGACGGACTTGAATTATCCAGACTCATAAAAGAAAACATGCCTCAGGTCGAGATTATCGTTCTTTCCGGACATGAGGAGTTTGAGTACGCGAAGGAATGCATAAGGATAGGAGTATCCGAGTACCTTTTAAAGCCGATAAGCAGAGAAGAGTTGCTTGCCAGAGTGAACGTCATCGCCGAGAAGCTCAGGGAAAAGCGCATGGAGCAGACTACCCCGAAGGTAGATATGAATCAGGTAGACAAGGAAAAGGTCATAGATTTCCTTCGCTTCGGTGCGCCTGAGGAGGCAGACGGATTCATTGATGAGCTTATAGAAAAAATGGGTGACGGTATGCAATCGCAGATATTCCGTCAGTACATGACTATGGATATATACTATTCCACGATACGTTTCCTTGACGAGATAGGTGTGTCAAAGGATGAGCAGGAAGGGCTTTCTGTCGATCTTAGAGTGCTTGAAAGCTATGACCTGACTGTGGCCGGAATAAAAAAACTTGTGAGAGAGGCATGTGAGCTTCGCGGGTTTGTGCGTAATTCAAGACATTCCGAAGTGGTGGACAAGGTCCTTCGCTATGTGGAGGAGCACTATAAGGATGAGGAGCTTTCACTGAATCAGGTCGCAGATCATGTAAGCTTTTCTGCGAATCATCTCAGTACCGTATTTCATCAGGAATACGGACAGAGCTTCGTCAAATACCTTACTGATTTCCGTATGAACAAAGCTAAAAAACTCCTCAGAGAGACAGGCATGCGTTCAAGTGATGTATGTTATGAGGTTGGTTACAAAGATCCTCATTATTTTTCTTCTATATTTAAAAAGACACAGGGTATCACACCCACACAGTATCGTGAAGGGAAAGGTTTATGAGAAAAAAACTCCTTAAAGCGTATCAAAAACTTACGCTTGTTTCACGTATCCGTTTTTCATATATTATTCCCTTTGTCCCCATCGTTTTTCTGACAATCTTTACTTATTATAATCTTTGGTTAAGCAATCGCCAGTATTCCGACATGATAGGTTCCGTGGTTAAAGCGAGCTCTTTTAACATGGAGTTCAAATCGGACTTTGATTATGAGACCTATATGGTCATCGTCGGTCAGCGTGATGTGAGTGACTCCAGACTTGAAGAGATGCTTAGGAGCGCAAAGCAGGTGATCGTTGATCTTGGCAATCTTACAAACAAGGGAGAAAGCGCACAAAGACTTACTACGATAGAAAAATATCTAAGCAATCTTGAAAACTATGTTGACCGTATCAATAAAAACATAGGAAGGCCCGGAACCTACGATGAAAATATCCAGATCTGGGAAAACGATATTCAGGTTGGAACGTCTCTTCTTCAGGAATCCTTTTATCAGTATATATATTATGAAGTAAAGGATCTTGATACCGAGAGAGAAAGCCAGCAGGAGTTCTTTACGAGGATCGTAAATATCTCCATCGGAGCGTACCTGATCGTGATCGCTTTGGTGATCCTTGTTTCATGGTATTTCAACAGGCTGCTCAGACAGGTGCAGCAGGAGCAGATCCAGCTAAGAAAGACTGAGTTTTTGGTGCTCCAGTCACAGATCAATCCCCACTTTCTGTACAATACTCTTGATGCGATAACCTGGCTTGCTGAGTCAGGCGAGCAGGAGACTGTCGTAAAAATGGTGGGATCTTTGTCCGAGTTTTTCAGGACATCTCTAAATCACGGAAAGGATATAGTCACTGTTGCCGAGGATGTACATCATATCCGAAGCTATCTTGAGATCCAAAGTATACGTTATCAGGATATACTTGAGTACGAGATTGACGTACCGGGAAGGTTTGATGACATCCTTATCCCTAAACTCACGTTGCAGCCACTGGTTGAAAATGCATTGTATCACGGCATCAAAAACAAGCGCGGTGGCGGAAGGATCGTGATACGCGGATTCGAGGAAAACGACTCTCTCGTAATAAGTGTGATCGACAACGGAGTGGGAATGGATGAAGAAAGACTGAATCAGGTACGTGACGGAATCCGCGAGAAGGCTCCGGAAGAGAAGAACATATACGGCTTATATAACGTAAATGAGCGTATTCGCCTGCATTTCGGAGAGGCCTACGGTGTGCATATTGAGAGCAGTCAGGGTGAAGGGTCCGTCATAAGTATTCGCCTTCCCATGAAGCATCTTTCTTAAAAAAATAAACCCCGTTCGTAAAAAAACAAACTATATATAGTACTCTCGTGAAAAAAACAAACCATTTATGGGAGAATGTCTATGGCGTTTTTGAAAAAAAAGGTTTATCATAGCCATATCGTTAAAAAACGAAACTAACCTTGCGCAGTGCAAGGTTCACAAAAAAAGGAGGAACTAAAAATGAAGAAAAAACTGATTGCGTTACTCATGGTTATGGTAATGGCATTCGCGCTCACAGCTTGCGGTAGCGAAGAGGCTAAACCGGCAGCAGATGCAGGCGCAGCACCGGCAGCTGATGAGAAGAAGGACGATGCACCGGCAGCAGACGCTGGGGCAGACGCAGGTAAGACAATCAAAGTTGGTATCATCAACAACGATCCGAACGAGTCAGGATATCGTACAGCAAACGATAAAGACCTCAAGGCTAAGTTCTCAGCAGAGAACGGCTACGATGCACAGTTTGCATACAGCCTGAAGAACGATGAGCAGCAGGCATCTGCTAAGAAGTTCATCGAGGATGGTGTTGATTATCTTCTCCTTTCCGCTGCAGATACAGCAGGATGGGATTCAGTTCTTAAGCAGGCACAGGATGCCGGCACAAAGGTAATCCTTTTCGACCGTACTATCGATGCTGATCCGTCTCTCTATGAGGCATCAATCGTATCAGACATGGATAAAGAGGGTCAGACAGCTGTTGACTGGCTTGCAGGCCAGAACCTCTCAGAGTACAACATCATCCACATCCAGGGTGTTATGGGTTCAGCAGCTCAGAAGGGACGTTCCGGAGCACTTGATGCTAAGAAGGCTGATGGTTGGAACATCGTTGAGCAGCAGACAGCTGAGTGGAACGCAGAGAAGGCTCAGCAGATCGTTCAGTCTGTAATCGATGGTGGTAAGAAGTTCAACGTAATCTACGCTGAGAACGACGATATGGCTAAGGGAGCTGTTGCAGCTCTTGATAAGGCAAACATCTCACACGGTGTAGGCAAAGACGTTATCGTTATGGGATTTGACTGCAACAAGTGGGCTCTTGAGGAGCTTCTCAAGAAGAACTGGAACTATGATGGTCAGTGTAACCCATTCCAGTCATCTTACATCGATGATGTAATCAAAAAGCTTGAGGCTGGTGAGACACTTGCTGAGAAGACAATCGTTATGGACGAGAAGGGCTTCGATGCAGAGAGCATCACTCAGGAAGATGTTGACAACTACGGCATCTGAGCGCATAAGGCATGAGCCTGTGCGTAGTATATGAACAGCGCGTGCTTGCACGCAGGTGTACATATACGAGCACAGGTGAGTCCAACGGACAACGAGAACACGAAGTGTTCGAGTTGCTCATGCCATGAGTGCCAAAAGTAAATAAGTAATCTTTAAGGGGGCGCAGCGCAGTTTATGCGCTGTGCCTTTTTAAAAAAAGTGAGGTGACAATACCAGGTGAAGGATAATCACGTTTTAGAGATGCGAGGCATCTATAAAAGCTTCCCCGGTGTCAAGGCCCTGCAGAATGTGGATTTCACCCTGTGTAAGGGAGAGATACATGCTCTGATGGGAGAGAACGGTGCTGGAAAGTCAACCCTTATCAAAGTGCTTACAGGTGTGTACAGCAAGGATGAAGGCGAGATATTCCTCGAAGGTATCGAGGGTTCGGCATCTATCAACTCTCCTCAGGATGCACAGAACTCCGGAATCAGTACAGTGTATCAGGAGATCACACTATGTCCGAATCTCTCTGTTGCAGAGAATATGTATATAGGTCGTGACAAAGGAAAAACAGTAAAATGGAAGAAGCGTAATAAGGATGCAGACAAGATCCTTACGGAGCTTGACATCCCGGCAAAGAGTACACAGCAGCTCGGATCCTGCTCACTTGCAGTGCAGCAGATGGTAGCTATAGCGCGTGCCGTGGATATGGATTGTAAGGTGCTCATTCTCGATGAGCCTACATCTTCTCTTGACGAGACAGAGGTAGAGAAACTCTTCGGACTTATGAGAAACCTTAAAGCAAAGGGAGTTGGAATAATCTTTGTAACTCACTTCCTTGAGCAGGTATATGAGGTCTGCGACAAGATCACAGTCCTTCGTGATGGACAGCTTGTCGGAGAGTATGTTATAGAGGATCTGCCGAGAGTTCAGCTTGTTGCCAAGATGCTTGGTAAGGAGATGGATGATATGGCGGATATCAAGGGTAATGCTGAGACATATTCGGGTGATGATGCGGATCAGATCGTTTATGAGGCAAAGGATCTGGTCAGCAACTCGGGTATCAAGCCTTTTGATTTCCATATCAAAAAGGGTGAGGTCAACGGCTTTACCGGACTTCTCGGATCCGGTCGTTCCGAGAGCGTGCGTGCCATCTTCGGTGCTGACAGAGTACTTGGTGGTACCATAAAGAAGAACGGAAAAGAGATTAAGACAAAAAAACCTATCCAGGCAATGAAGAACGGTATTGCCTATCTTCCTGAGGACAGAAAGGTCGATGGTATCGTCGGAGATCTTTCCGTTAGGGATAACATCATCCTGGCCTTACAGGTGATGAAGGGATTTTTCAAACCTTTCTCGCATTCACAGGCTCAGGCCTTTGCAGAGGAATATATAAAGCTTCTTGACATCAAGACAGCCTCGGCCGATACGCCGATCAAGTCACTTTCCGGTGGAAACCAGCAGAAGGTTATCCTGGGAAGATGGCTTCTGACTCATCCTGAGTATCTGATCCTCGATGAGCCTACAAGAGGTATCGATGTCGGAACAAAAGTTGATATCCAGAAGCTCGTTCTTAAGCTCGCTTCAGAGGGTATGAGTATCACATTTATCTCATCCGAGACTGACGAGATGCTCAGAACATGTTCAAGACTTGTAGTCATGCGTGATGGCAAGCAGGTAGGAGAACTTACTGGTGAAGAGTTGACACAGAGTGGTATCATGAGTGCTATAGCGGGAGGTGATAAATAATCATGAGTATATGGAAGAAACTTACAAGTAATCAGATATTTATCCCTATCGCAGCGTTTGTGATCCTGATCATCGTAAACCTGATTCATGATCCGTCATTTTTCGCACTGACATTCGGACCAAACAGTGACGGTAACAATGTGCTTACCGGAAACCTTATGTCGATCCTTGACAGTGGTTCGGAGGTTGCGATCCTGGCGATCGGTATGACGCTTGTTACTGCAGCGTCAGGTGGACAGGATATCTCTGTCGGAGCGACTATGGCTATCGCGGGTTCAGTTACACTGCGTATGCTTTGCGGTTCTCCTGACAATCCGAACTACGATGTTATGCAGACACCGATCATCGTTGCATTTTTAGTAGCTGTGATCGTATCTATGCTTTTCGGAGCGTTCAACGGTTTACTGGTATCTATATTCAAGATCCCGCCGATGGTCGCTACGCTGATCCTCTTTACGGGTGGTCGTTCGA
Source organism: uncultured Eubacteriales bacterium (assembly GCA_900318295.1). Classification (GTDB taxonomy): domain Bacteria; phylum Bacillota; class Clostridia; order Lachnospirales; family Lachnospiraceae; genus Eubacterium_F. The sequence continues at coordinate 9,527 of ONKC01000005.1, read as the reverse complement.
TCGCATCCTGGATCAACGGAGGTACACTTCCGCAGGTAAACGATCCGTCATTCAAGATATTCGGTAACTACATTCCGGGTATTCCTCTTCCGACGCCGTTTATCATCGCGATGGCATGTGTATTGGTAATGTTTATCTTTATGAAGTTTACAAATATTGGACTGTATGTGCAGGCCGTAGGAATCAATTCCTCGTCTTCAAGACTGAACGGATTGAATCCTCAGTATATCAAGTTCATCACCTTTGTTATCCTGGGTGTGTGCGTGGCGGTTGCAGGCTTTATCAAGGTAAGCCGTATCGCTTCGATCAACTATTCAGTGCTTGCAAAGGATATAGAGATGGATGCCATCTTGGCGGTTGCTCTTGGAGGAAACGCACTCGGTGGAGGAAAGTTCAATATGGGCGCATCCATCCTGGGAGCATATGTAATACAGTTCCTTACGACTACGCTTTATGCGTTCTCGGTTCCGGCTACAGCACTTCCTGCCTACAAGGCGGTCGTAGTCATCATCCTGGTTGTGATGAGTGCGCCGGCAGTAAGAGAGTTCTTCAAGAGATTCAAGAAAAAGCAGAATACGGCAAAGGAGGTGGCTTAAGATGGAAACAGCTAAAAAACCTTCTTTCTTCGCAAGGATCGGACGTATGAACGAGTCGAACCTTCTGCTTTTGATCACGATCGTGATCTTTGTATTGATGTATGTAGGTGCGATCTTATTCCAGGGCGGTGGATTTTTATCTGCGCAGACATTTTTCAATATCCTAAATGATAATGCTGCGCTGATCATCGGAGCGCTCGGAATGAGTATCGTCATGATCACCGGAGGGATCGATATCTCTATCGGTGGTGTGGCAGCATTGGTATCCATGTGCTGTGCAGTATATCTGGAAAAAGCAAACGGTAATATCATAGTATCAATCCTAATCGCGATCGCTATCGGACTTGCGTTCGGATTGGTTCAGGGCTATCTTGTAGCTTATCTGGAGATTCAGCCGTTTATCGTATCACTGGCAGGTATGTTCTTTGCCAGAGGTATGACGACTATCGTAAACAAAGAGCCTTTCAACGTGTCAAATCCGGAGCTTATGAGCCTCAAGGATGCTCACGTGGTTGTGCCTTTCCTCGGAAGGACCAACAGAAAGGGAGTTTATATCGATGCTTATGTAGAAGTCGGTGTGATCATAGCGATCGTACTTGTTATCCTGATGTTTGTGCTTCTTCGCTGGAGCAAGCTCGGAAGAAACTTCTACGCAGTTGGCGGAAACGCAAACTCAGCTCTTATGCTCGGTGTAAACGTAAAGCGCACTAGATTTTTATCACACATCATCTGCTCGGTACTGGCAGGTATCGGAGGTTTCGTGTATTTCGTCCATGTCGGGTCCGGCTCGCCATCGCATGCGATGGGAATGGAAATGGATGCGATAGCCTGCTCGATCATAGGTGGTACGATGCTTACCGGTGGTGTGGGTAACATCCTAGGAACTCTGTTCGGTGTGCTTTCTCTGGGCACGATCAAAAACATCGTTGCTTCTGCCGGACTTGGCGAGGCATGGTGGACAGGTATCACCACAGCAGCAATGTTGTGTTTGTTCCTCATCATCCAGTCAGTGGTTATGGCATTCAAGGGCCGTTCCGTGAAGGGATGATATCACGACAAACATCTTAAAAAGGTATGTGCATGAAAAAAACCGTTATTGGTTATAAAAGCATTATAAGTTTATGCCTGATCATCAGTATGCTGATCGGTGGATGCACTCCCGCTTCATCCGAAAAGGAAGGGGCGGGAGATGTTGTCGTTTCTAAGGACCTGATAAAAGTCGGGTTTTCTCAGCTTGGAGCGGAGTCCGATTGGAGACGTGCGAACAGCGCGTCGATCAGAGAAACGTTTTCTGAGGAAAACGGATATCAACTGTTTTTTGAGGATGCACAGCAAAAACAGGCAAACCAGGCGATGGCCATCAGAAGGTTTATCCAAAAGGGAGTGGACTATATCATAGTTGCACCGGCGACAGAGGTTGGATGGGATAATGTTCTTTCTGAGGCGAAAAATGCCGAGATTCCTGTTATCCTTATTGACAGGCGCATCAGTGTAAAGGACGCAACTCTTTACACCTGTTGGGTCGGATCGGATTTCAGACTTGAGGGAAATAAAGTAACAGGGTGGATGAAGCAGTTTTTCAGACTGAAGAGCATAGAAGCAAAGGATGTCCATATTTTTGATCTGCAGGGAACACTCGGAGCTTCTGCGCAGATCGGAAGGACCGAAGGGCTGAATTATGCCGCAAAGAAAAACGGTTGGGATGTAGTTGATATGGCTGACGGTGATTTTACCGAAGCAAAGGGGCACGAGGAGACAGTAAAGGCACTTCACGAGCATCCTGAGATCAATGTCATATATTGTGAAAATGACAATATGGCGCTGGGTGCAGTAAAGGCGATAGAAGAAAGAGGTAAAAAGCCGGGTATGGATATCGCCGGAGGAGAGATACTCGTTGTATCTTTTGATGGGGTAAGTACTGATGCCATGCAGCTTTTGATAGATAAAAAGATCGCCTGCATAGGAGAGTGTTATCCTATGTACGGATCAAATGTGAAGTCGTGTATAGAGATGTTGGAAGCGGGGAAAAAGCCTGATAAGGTGAGCTTTGTAAGCGAGGGGATATACAGCGCGGATGCGACGATAACGCAGATCAGCGCCGGAAAAAGAGATTATCCCGTGACTATAGTGACGCAGTCGTGGCTCGATGAAAGGGAAGCAGAAAATACGGTCACTCCTGAGTAGTCTGCTCTGAACTGAGGCGTTCATTATCGTCTTTTCGTTCTTTGTATTTTTTATAAAGCTTTTCTTCGATATATGTGCCTGCTATACCGCACAGGATTCCCCATAAAAGTCCGGCCAAAACATCGGACGGATAGTGGACTCCCAAGTAAAGTCTTGAAAAAGCGATAATAGTTGAAACTGCGATCAGAAGTACACCGATAAGGTGTGCTTTTTTCTTTTCAAGCACGAGAGTAAGGCTTAAAAACAAAGCGACGGATACGGCAAATGAAGCAGCTGTATGACCTGATGGAAATGAGGAGTCAATGGGCTTGTCGATAGCCGGATCAAGTCCGTATATCATCTCATATGGGCGTATACGTCCGATAAGAGGTTTCATCGTCAGATTGGTAGTGAGCCCCATCAGAGCAAGCGAGATTGCTCCGCACAGTCCGACTCTTCTCGTGCGCCCGATGATGATCAGGGTCAGACATAGGATTATCCAGGCCCATCCTCCGTAGCTTCCGAGAAATGTAAAAAACTTCATGATCGGATCCAGTATGGGATTTCTCAGATCCTGTAAGCCTAAAAGTATATTTTCTTCGAGTGTGATAAAAGCGTCTATCATTCTTTCGTTTCCGTTTCTGTAGATTTTTAACGACAATTAATATAGCATAAATCGGATGAAAAATCAAGCGTATATGAAACAAAATCCCTTGCCCGTGTCAGGGTTTTGTGATATAATATAAAAGTTAAAAAGTCGGAATTTGTGACGGGAGGGAAAAAATGGCTTCAATTATGGAGATGGCTGCATCCATGAAAGCGGATTCCGCATTTATGGCCGCGTCATCAGTTGATATGAGAAATGAGGCACTTGATAGTATATCAAAGGCTTTGAAGGATAATAAAGAGCTGATCTTTGCCGAAAACGATAAGGATATGGCTGCGGCGGCCGAAAACGGCATTGCTGAAGCGGTGGTAAAAAGACTTAAGTTCGACGAGCATAAGCTTAATGATGTGTGTGAGGGCTTGTCGATGCTTAAAAGCCTTGCTGATCCGCTTGGTCGTATCACTCTTGACAGAGATTTGGATGAGGGACTGAACTTAAAAAGAATCACCTGCCCTATCGGCGTTATCGGGGTGATATTTGAGGCAAGGCCGGATGCCTTGGTACAGATAGCTTCGCTTTGCATCAAGAGCGGAAACTGCGCTCTGCTAAAGGGTGGAAAGGAAACGCTTAACACTAACAGGATTCTTTTTAAGCTCATACATGAAAGCGTGGTAAAGGTCGGATTGCCTGAAAACTGCCTTAACCAGGCAGAGTCTCATGCGGAGATTGATGAGCTTTTGCAGTGCGATAAGTATGTAGACCTTCTGATACCCAGAGGCTCAAATGCTTTTGTGCGTCATATCATGGACAACACCAAAATCCCCGTTATGGGACATGCGGATGGCATCTGTCATATATATGTGGACTCTGAGGCTGATGAAGAGCTTGCCATACCGATCATCGTTGATGCGAAGACTCAGTATACGGCAGCGTGCAACGCTGTAGAGACACTTTTGGTGAACAGAAGCATCGCCGGGACATTTTTACCGAAGCTTGCGAAAGCGCTTTCAAAAGAAGGCGTTAAGATCAGGGGGACAAAAGAGGTTACTGATATCATCGCAGATGTAGAGGTGTCTTCCGGGGTAGAGACTATCGGTGATGATGGATTTGATACGGAATATCTTTCGCTCACCGTGGGTGTGAAGCTTGTGGATGATGCGGATGAGGCGATAGCTCATATAAACCTTCACGGGTCACATCATACGGATTCTATCATCACAAAAAATATAAGCACGGCAGAGCACTTTATGCAGATGGTTGACTCTGCGGGAGTGTATCACAACTGTTCGACAAGATTCTCTGACGGATTCAGATACGGCTTCGGAGCGGAGGTCGGCATCAGCACAGGCAAGATCCATGCCAGAGGTCCGGTAGGACTTGACGGACTTACGACGTACAAATACAAGCTCTACGGACACGGACAGACTGTCGGAGAGTATGCGAGAGGAGAAAAAAGTTTTCATCACGAGGATAAAATATGATCTGGTGGCTTATACCGACCATCGTAGTTTCGGTTCTTATTGTACTTATTATCGCTATAGCTTTCTTTATGGTCAATCATGTCTTGAGGAGAGCCCTTCCGATAGTCAGCGATGATTTTTCCGTACTTGGCAAAGCAGGTGTGCTAAGTGAGCCCGTAAAAGAGGCGGTTTTGTGGCTCGAGACCGGAGAGGTTATAAAGCAGACAAGCTTTGACGGATTGAAGCTGTACGCGAGATTTTTAAAAAATGAAGACTCGCACATCTACGCCTTATGCTGCCACGGATATAAAAATCAAAGGATGCAGGATATATCGAATCAGGCGTTGCATTTTTACAAGATGGGATATAATGTTTTGTGTCCTCATGCGAGGGGACACGGTATGAGCGAAGGTCGATATATCGGGATGGGTGCGGATGAAAGGCATGATATCGTAGGTTGGATAAAAGTGATAACGGATATGGATCCCGGTGCGAAGATATTTTTATACGGAGTATCCATGGGAGGAGCGACGGTTATGACAACCTGCGGAGAAAAGCTCCCTGACAATGTAAGATGTGCGATAGAGGACTGCGGGTATTCATCGATCTGGAAGCAGTTTTCGTATCATCTGTTAAAGACCTACAGATTACCATACAGGCCGATCCTTGATCTGTGCCAGGTGATCTCGAAAAGGCGCTATGGATTCGGGTTTAAAGAGTTTTCTGCGTTGGAGCAGATTAAAAAAACGACCGTGCCTTTTATGTTTATTCACGGAGATAAAGACACCTATGTGCCATATAGTATGATGGAACCGTTATATATGGCATGTTCATCAAAAGAAAAAAGAGCCGTTTCGATCGCAGGGGCTGTTCATGCAAGCAGTTATTGGATGGATGCCGATACCTACTGGTCGGAAGTGGAAAAATGGCTCGAAAGATTCCTTTGACATACAGAATAAAAACGGAGGACAGTTCATGGCTGAAAAGAAACTGGCTGTTTTTATAACCGAGTGGGACCCGCATTTTTGGAGTCGTATTCTCAAGGGTATTCGTAATCGTGCAAAGCTTGACGATTATGATGTGTTTGTTTTCGACTGCTTTGGCGGCGCCGGTACCAAAAGAAAGCATGACATCGGTGAGTTTAGGATATTTGATCTCCCTGATCTGACAAAGTTTGACGGTGCGATAGTTGCCGCTTCTACCATCATTCCGACCAGTGTTGTTAAGAGCCTTGCAAATAAGATCGTAGAAAGAGGATGTCCTGCAATATCTTTGGAGGTTCCGATCGAGGGTCTTGATTTCGGCGGAATATCTAACCATGATTCCATCATAATGATAATGGATCACGTCATAGTGCATCACAAGTGCGAGAGGATATACTTCGTAACGGGGCCTGAGGGTAATGCCGAGGCTTCCATGAGGAAAAATGCATACATCGAGGCCATGCAGAAAGCCGGGCTTGAAGTGCGCGATGAGTATATTTTTACCGGAACATATGAGTTTGAAAGCGGATATCGTGCGGTGGATTATTATAACACGCTTCCGGACGGACTTCCGCAGGCGATAGTATGCGCAAACGATGCCATGGCTATGGGCGTGTGCAGAAGGCTTGACGAGCTGGGAGTGGAGGTTCCCGAGCAGGTGATAGTCACGGGCTTTGACAATATAGAGACAGCAAACGACTATGTCCCGAGCCTTACTACCGTTGCCAGACCGAAAAAAGAGCTCGGAGCTCTGGCGTGTGACTACATTATCAGAAAAATAGAAAATCCCGAGATTAATACGGGACTGCAGTGTAAAACAAAGCTCGAGCATCGTGAAAGCTGCGGGTGTCAGAGTGCGAACCTGTATGTGGGACGTAAGTTCAGACTGCAGCATTTCCGTCAGATCGAGGAGGAGGCAAACCTGTCCCGATTCATGAACAGGATGATGGCCAGAGTGACGGACTGTGACTGGTTCTCGGAATTGTTTATCTGCCTGCAGGATTTTGTGGACATGCTCGAATGTGAGAGATTTTACTTTTGTATCGACCAGAGTCTGATCGATGATTCGTGTGTTGTCGCTACAGACGTGTCGGATATGTCTGTGATAAATGAGCATCTGCGCGGTACCATAGAAAGCTTTCCGGAGAGGGTTTCGGTAGCCGTGGCATGTAACAAAGGTGAGGCGTTCAAATGTAAGGATTATGACGGAAATGAAAGGATATTGCCGGTTGAGGAGGATCAGTTTAAGTCATCATCGGACCTTTACATATATGAACCGGTTCACTACCAGGACAACATATTCGGATATTGTGTGATGGTCAATCCTACTCCGGGGCAGCGTATACTCGGAGTGAATAAGTGGCTTCTGATGGTGGGAAATGCTATAGAGACCATCCGGCGAAAGCACGTGATGAATATGGCTATAAAGCAGCTTGATCAGCTTTATACCACGGATCCTCTGACAGGATTGTATAACAGATTCGGATTTGAGAGATATTCATCGGATATGTTAGATGCGTGCACAAAGGATAAAAAGCCTTTGGTTGCAGTATTCTTTGATCTTGACGGACTAAAGCTTATCAATGATGAGTTCGGACATGAGATTGGTGATATAGCGATCAAGACCGTAGCGGAGGCACTTAAGGAAGTGTCGGATGATCAGGATGTGATCGTAAGACTCGGTGGAGATGAGTTTTTGGCACTTTGCTCTAGGGACAATGAAACTATCGAGACAAAGATCAAAAGGGTTGACGAAGTGCTCGAAAAGAAAAACAAAGAGCTTGATCTGCCATTCTACGTCAGTGCCAGCGGCGGATACAGAAGTGTCATACCCGACGAGAATACGGATATCGACGAGCTTATCGAGGAAGCGGATCAGGCGATGTATGAAGTAAAAAAGAAAAAGAAGGAAACGATATCTTTACAAAACAACAAAAATAGTATATCATAGAGAAAATCATGTCATGCGTCCGGTAGACGCGTGCAGAAAGGTAGGAAGAAAAATGGAGAAAGAAGAGTTCTTGGGACTGTATCGCCACTCATTGGCGCATGTCCTGGCAAAGGCAGTGATTGAGATTTTCGGTAAGGACAAGGTTCAGTTTTCGATAGGTCCTCAGATCGAAGATGGTTGTTACTACGATTTCACTCTGCCACGTCCCGTAAAGGAAGAGGATTATCCTGTGATCGAGGATAAGATGCGTGAGATCCTCAAGCGTAAAGAGGATTGGACACGCAAGGAGGTCTCAAAGGATGAGGCCCGCGCTATTTTTAAAGATCAGAAGTTTAAAATGGAGCTCATCGAGGAGCTTCCGGATGATGAGATCATAACGATCTACTATACAGGTGATGACTATGTGGATCTGTGTCGTGGACCGCATGTGTCGAACTCACAGGAGCTTTTGTCGACCGCTTTTCAGGTGAAGAGTGCGTCGGGTGCTTACTGGAGAGGTGATGAAAAAAGAGACAGCATGCAGAGAATCTATCTGTATGCGTTCCCTGATAAGCAGCAGTTAAAGGAGCACCTGGCACTCGTGAGAGAGGCACAGGAGCGTGATCATAAAAAGCTTGGTCCGCAACTCGGACTTTTTATGTTTCATGAGACAGCTCCCGGAATGCCGTATTGGCTTCCGAAGGGTTGGAAGCTTTATAATGCTTTACTTGAGTTCTGGAGAGATATACATGAGCGTCACGGATATCAGGAGATAAGTGCGCCGGTACTCAATTCCCGTGAGCTTTGGATCACATCGGGACATTGGGCACACTATCAGAACAACATGTTTATCTCAGAGATAGATGAGAATAATGTTTATGCGATCAAGCCGATGAACTGTCCGAATGCGATAAATGTGTATCGCAACGAAGGACGTTCTTATAAAGACTTTCCGCTCAGATTCGCAGAGACATCCCCGATTCATCGTAAGGAGAAGTCGGGTGAGCTTAATGGTCTTTTCAGGGTTCAGCTTTTCCATCAGGATGATGATCATACCTTCCTTATGGAGGATCAGATCGGTGAGGAGATCGCCGATATCATGAAGATAGCGGATACGATCTACAATACACTTGGACTGACATACAGAGCCGAGCTTTCTACACGTCCTGATGACTTTATGGGAGACATCGAGCTTTGGGACAAGGCTGAGGCAGAGCTTAAGGGCATCCTTGATGCTACCTATGGCGAGGGTGGTTATGAGATCAACGAGGGTGATGGTGCTTTCTACGGACCGAAGATCGATCTGCAGATGAAGGACGCTCTCGGCCGTGAGTGGCAGATGGGTACTATCCAGCTTGACTTCCAGCTGCCGGGCAACTTTGAGCTGAAGTATGCGGCACCGGACGGAACGCAGAAGCAGCCTGTCATGATCCACAGAGCTTTGTTTGGTTCATTTGAGAGATTCATCGGTATCCTTATCGAGAACTTCAAGGGTGCATTTCCGTTCTGGCTTTCACCGATCCAGGTGTCTATCGTGCCGATCAGAACGGAGCATAATGAATATGCTAAGCAGATAGAGGAGAAGCTCAGAGACAAGCGTATACGCGTTGAGACTGATTACTCCGATAAGAATATGATGAACAAGATCAAGAACTACAAGAAGGCGAAGACGCCGTATATCGTAGTGCTTGGTGATAAGGAGGCTGCTGAGGGTACGGTTTCACTGAATATCCGTGGAACGAATCAGCAAAAGAACGATATTCCGCTTGACGACTTTATAGCTATGTG
>ONKC01000057.1 GCA_900318295.1 uncultured Eubacteriales bacterium | reverse complement strand
ATTCTGCCATACGATATGATATGGCACTTCGAATCGCCAACGTCCTCGATATCGAGGTCGATGAGATCTGCAAGGACAACCCATACCGGGATACCGGAGACGAAATCATCCCGGATCTACTCCCGGAGTGGAAAGGGCGGCTTACCAAAAGCAACATCAAGCACTATTACCTGAACCGTACACTTCCCATCCTCATTGCACTAGGCTATGATGAGATGCCCAATGTCGACAGGCTGCTTGCCGAATACTGCAAACTTACTGACGAGGGGCGTGAGCAGGTCTTTGACATCATCTCGTCGATTGCCAAGCACCAAACGGATCCCGAGCGTGTGAAAATACTAAAGGAAATCAGCTAGAATATGTAGAAAAATACGAGCATTTCATACAGAATAGAATACGAATAGTATCAAATTAGTATCAGAGGCGTGTTTTCCACCCTCAGAGCACAAGAAAAAGGGCTTTCGTTAAAATAACGAAAGCCCTTAAATTACGTTGTTTATCGATGATTACTCGATAATCTTAGCTACACGGCCTGATCCTACTGTACGACCACCCTCGCGGATAGCGAATGTAAGACCCTGATCCATAGCGATCGGATGGATGAGCTCGATTGTCATCTCTACGTTATCACCAGGCATGCACATCTCAGCTGCGTTACCATCGTTGTCCTTAAGGTCACTTACGACACCTGTTACGTCAGTTGTACGGAAGTAGAACTGCGGACGATAGTTAGCGAAGAACGGTGTATGACGACCACCCTCCTCTGCAGTCAGGACGTAAACCTGAGCAGTAAACTTTGTATGGCATGTAAGTGTTCCCGGTGCTGCAAGAACCTGTCCACGCTCGATCTCGTTTTTCTGGATACCACGAAGAAGTACACCTGCGTTATCTCCGGCCTGAGCCTCATCAAGCTCTTTGTGGAACATCTCGATACCGGTAACGACAGTCTTCTTTGTCTCCTCTTTGATACCAACGATCTCAACCTCATCGTTAAGATGAAGTGTACCAGCCTCTACACGTCCTGTAGCAACGGTACCACGACCTGTGATTGAGAATACGTCCTCGACAGGCATAACGAAAGGCTTGTCAGTATCACGCTGCGGATCCGGGATGTACTCGTCGATGGTGCTCATGAGCTCCATGATCTTGTCGCCCCACTCACCGTTCGGATCCTCAAGTGCCTTAAGAGCTGAACCCTTGATAATCGGGCAACCCTCGAAACCATACTCCTCAAGCTGCTCAGTAACCTCCATCTCGACAAGCTCGATAAGCTCGTCATCGATGTCGGGGCTGTCACACTTGTTAAGGAATACAACGATCTTCGGCACACCTACCTGACGGGAAAGAAGGATGTGCTCCTTGGTCTGAGCCATAACACCGTCAGTAGCTGCTACTACGAGTATGGCACCGTCCATCTGTGCGGCACCAGTGATCATGTTCTTTACATAATCGGCATGTCCAGGGCAGTCTACGTGAGCATAGTGACGCTTCTCTGTCTCATACTCTACGTGAGCGGTTGAAATAGTGATTCCACGCTCTCTCTCCTCCGGAGCCTTATCGATATTCTCGAAATCTGTTGCCTCGTTACCTGCTACGCGCTCTGAAAGAACCTTTGTGATAGCAGCGGTAAGAGTTGTTTTACCATGGTCTACGTGACCGATGGTACCGATGTTTACATGCGGCTTACTTCTGACATACTTTTCCTTAGCCATTTTACTTTCCTCCTAAAAAAACTATAAGATTGTATTTTTTGTTTCCAAAAATGAACTGCTAAAACTCATTATATGAGATTTTACCATAAAATGCAAGCACTTTTTGTGCTATCAACCATTTTTCTGTGACAGAACCTTCTCCTGTACATTTTTCGGGCACTGCTCATACTTCTCAAAGAACATTGAGTAGTTTCCGCGACCCTGTGTTGATGAACGAAGCTCTGTCGCATAACCGAACATCTCAGCGAGCGGTACGAATGCGCGAACGATCTTTCCGCCGCCGACATCGTCCATACCCTCGATCTGTCCACGCTTAGCGTTGAGAGATCCGATAACATCACCCATGTACTCCTCAGGCATCGTCACTTCAACCTTCATGATAGGCTCGAGCAGTACAGGGTTACCCTTCTGCATAGCCTCTTTGAAGGCCATGGATCCGGCGATATGGAACGCCATCTCCGATGAGTCGACCTCGTGGTATGAACCATGGTAGCAGTTTGCGTGAACTCCGAGAACCGGGAATCCTGCAAGGATACCGGCCTGCATAGCCTCCTGGATACCACCGTCTACTGCCGGGATGTACTCCTTCGGAATAGCACCACCGACTACGGTTGACTCAAACTCATATGTTGTCTCACCGTTCGGATCGATCGGTGTGAACTTAACGCAGCAGTGACCATACTGACCACGACCACCTGACTGCTTCGCATACTTCTCATCGATATCTGTTTCCTTGGTGATGGTCTCTTTGTAAGCAACCTGAGGTGCACCTACGTTAGCCTCTACCTTGAACTCTCTGAGAAGACGGTCTACAAGGACCTCGAGGTGAAGCTCACCCATTCCGGCGATGATCGTCTGTCCTGTCTCTGAATTTGTATGAGCACGGAAGGTAGGATCCTCCTCAGCAAGCTTTGCCAAAGCCTCACCCATCTTACCCTGGTCATTTTTAGTCTTAGGCTCGATAGCGAGCTCGATAACCGGCTCAGGGAACTCCATAGACTCGAGGATAACCGGATGCTGCTCATCACAGATGGTATCACCTGTTGATGTAGTCTTGAAACCAACTGCAGCTGCGATATCTCCTGAGTAAACCTTGTCAAGCTCTGAACGGTTGTTGGCGTGCATCTGAAGGATACGGCCGACACGCTCTTTCTTGCCTTTGGTTGCGTTCAGTACGTATGAACCGGAATTAAGTGTTCCGGAGTAAACACGGAAGAATGCAAGCTTTCCTACGAACGGATCTGCCATGATCTTGAATGCAAGTGCTGAGAACGGCTCCTCATCTGAAGAGTGACGTACACAGTCGTTTCCGTCAAGGTCAACACCTGTGATATCAGGGATATCTGTCGGTGCCGGCATGAACTCGATAACTCCGTCAAGAAGCTTCTGTACACCCTTATTCTTGTATGCTGATCCGCAGTAAACCGGAACTGCTGTACAAGCGATGGTTCCTTTACGAAGTGCAGCCTTCATCTCATCGATGCCCGGCTCCTCTCCGCCATCTAAGAACTCAAGGTATTTCATCTCGAGATCCTCATCAAGCTCGCAGATCTTCTCTACGAGATTGTCATGCCACTCCTGAGCGAGATCCTTAAGATCATCAGGGATAGCAGTGATCTCGATATCCTTACCTTCGTCATCTTTGTAAAGATATGCCTCCATCTCGAACAGATCGATCAGTCCTTTGAAGTCATCCTCCTTGCCGATCGGAATCTGAACCGGGATAGCATTTTTGCCCAAACGATCGATGATCGTCTGAACTGAGTAGAAAAAGTCCGCTCCGAGCTTGTCCATCTTGTTGATGAACGCCATACGAGGAACGTTGTAGGTGTCAGCCTGACGCCATACGTTCTCGGACTGCGGCTCTACGCCGGCCTTTGCATCGAACACACCGACTGCTCCGTCAAGTACACGAAGTGAACGCTCAACCTCTACGGTAAAGTCCACGTGTCCCGGGGTATCGATGATGTTGATACGGTGCTCCTGTGCACCGGCCTTCGGTTTGTGATGATCCTCAAGTGTCCAATGGCAGGTTGTAGCCGCTGAAGTGATCGTGATACCACGCTCCTTCTCCTGCTCCATCCAGTCCATCGTGGATGCTCCGTCGTGAGTCTCACCAATTTTGTAATTGACACCGGTATAATAGAGGATACGCTCTGTAAGCGTAGTCTTGCCGGCATCGATATGAGCCATGATACCAATATTTCTGGTACGCTCAAGTGGATACTCTCTTCCAGCCATGACTTATTCCTCCTATTACCATCTGTAATGAGCAAATGCCTTGTTGGCCTCTGCCATCTTGTGCATGTCTTCTTTTCTCTTCACGGCTGCGCCTGTGTTGTTGGCCGCATCCATGATCTCGCCTGCCAGTCTTTCTTTCATCGTTTTCTCGCCTCTGGCTCTTGAAAATGATGTTAACCAGCGAAGCGCCAGCGCCTGTCTACGATCCGGACGAACCTCGATCGGTACCTGATAGGTAGAACCACCGATTCGTCTAGCCTTGACCTCGAGCTCCGGCATAACATTTTTAAGCGCCTCATCAAATACCTCGAGTGCGTCCTTACCGGTCTTCTCAGCAACCTCCTCAAACGCTCCGTATACGATCTTCTGGGCTACACCCTTTTTACCGTCGAGCATGATGTTGTTGATCAGCTTTGTCACGACTTTGTTTTTGTAGACGGGATCTGCCAATACGTCTCTTTTTTGAATATGTCCTTTACGTGGCACGTTACTTCCCTCCTTAATAATAGTATTAGATCATAGGTACTCGCACCAGATTTTTCTTTCAACTCTCTTAATCCTTCTTATATAAGATAAATGTGAAAACTAATCCGGTACTTTTACTTCTCTCTTTACTTTGCTGCCTTAGGTCTTTTGGCGCCGTACTTTGAACGGGCCTGCTTACGGTCAGCAACACCGGCTGTGTCGAGTGTTCCGCGGATGATATGGTATCTTGTACCCGGAAGGTCCTTGACACGTCCGCCACGGATCATGACTACGCTATGCTCCTGAAGGTTGTGTCCCTCACCAGGAATGTAGCTTGTCACCTCGATGCCGTTGGAAAGACGCACTCTGGCGATCTTGCGGAGTGCTGAATTCGGTTTCTTCGGTGTAGCGGTACGAACTACTGTACATACGCCACGCTTCTGCGGTGAGCTGGCCTTTACAGGCTTTTTCTTCAATGAGTTGAAGGTCGACTGCAGAGCCGGAGAATTCGATTTCTTTGCAACCGATTTTCTTCCCTGCTTTACGAGCTGATTAAAAGTTGGCATTAGTTTCACCTCCTGTTCTTGATTTTTCGCGAGTTTTACGCGTTGCACAAAAATAAACGCCTAAAAACACGCGTACGTCAAGAATATCACATGTTTTAGGCGTTGTCAATACTTTTCTGCGCTTATAACAGCATTTTCACCGGGTTGAAATGCAAAAGCCATGTCAAAGCCGGGCTCTCTCTCACATATGTCGTGACATTTTTACACCACTCAACATCCGTAAATGACGAGATTATGAGGAGTGCCACCCACACCGAGAGTACTCCGAATATCAATCCCACCAGCGCTCCTCCGAGACGGTTTATCGTCCGAAGTACCGGGATATAATCGACGATGTGAAGTATTTTTGAGATCACAGTGAGTAAAACCACTGCCAAGATCAGAGCCGAAAGGACTGCTACTCCCTCCTTTACTCCGGGCTCCAACGGCAGAACCGTATAGATAAGCGGTGTCAGAACGACCGTCAGTGCGATCATTGCAACAAGTCGGATCAGTCCGAACAGCTTCAGAAGAAGTCCTCTTTTCCAACCGTCTACCGTACAGATAATGATGATCAGCAAAACTATTATTTCTATTATAAGTACCGGTGCCATTTTTATCTCCTTAATGCTACCTGGATTTCATTCGTATGCGTCTGATAGTGTGATGGTCCACTACGATGTACTCGACAGAGCGTCCTCCCGGAAAAACTCCCGTGAGCTCGACATCAAAATCACTTGAAAACTTAGGTCTTCCGTTCATCCTCATGATATCGATATGATGCGTCGAGTTGAAAAAAAGTTCCTCACCGTATATATGGAAATCTGTGTACTCATAGTCGATAGGACACTCAAGCACTGTCTCTCCTTCCGGAGTGAACACGGACAATCTCTTGTTCTTTTGCGACTTATCTGTCGTAACCACACCGATGTATTTGTCACTGTTTGCTATGCTTACGATCTGGTCCTCGAAGTTTTTTTCAAATACGGGCTTCGGCTCCTTCATTCCGGAGTAGATATCAAAGCCCTTTTCTCTATAGATCACAACATGGTCGGTATCGATAAAGTTGATCCCCGCTACCATCTGAGTATCATACTCTCTTCCGCCCACCAAAAGGTTTTTGTCCTGACCGATGTCAGTGAAGTTGTAAAAATTGACCTTCCACTTGGCCTCTGTCCCGTCAACCGTCATATAAGAAGCAACGAGTGCCGTTCCGTCGGGCGATATATCAAAGTCAAGAGGATATCCTTCCTCGGTCACATTTGACGGGATCTCTATCAAAAGTTTGGTCGTATTCGCAGACGGATTATATACCTTAAGGGAATCACCCTCCGTATCCTGCTCCAAAACAGCCGCTATCCCCTGTGCACTTACCTTGGCTCTTGCGATGGGATAGGTGGTCTCCATACCTATGCCTTCATCCTTTCCATTATATATATGGAAAGAATTGCCTCCGATATCCGCGGCGATGACCTGTTCGCCACAGGTGTCCACCTGGGCTTGCTTCATCTCAAATCCGCCATTCCACTGGGTTTTTCCTTTTGTATCGATAAGTGAGATTCCACTTTGGGAGTATTTTAGAAGATTTTTCTGAAAATATTGATATATTACATTGTTGGAATCGCTCCTCTCAACCTCGGACACCACCTGATATTTCGTATAACATCTATTGTTATAAAAATACGAAAAAACAAGCAATCCTCCGATTCCGAAAAAAATGATCGCGCACACGATCACCCAAAGGAGTATTTTTTTTCGGCCTTCATCAAGTTCAAACACAATTCCTATCCTCCCGCTCTCACCGATCACATATCTGTCCTTCCTTCAAGCGCACGGAAGAGCGTCATCTCATCTACATATTCAAGCGCACCGCCCACGGGTACACCGCTTGCTATACGCGTAACGCGTATGCCGGCCTGCTTTACGTACTTACTTATCCACAATGCCGTCGCCTCACCCTCAACAGTAGAGTTTGTCGCTACTATGAGCTCGTCCACATCCTGCTTGGCAAGCCTTTGCAGAAGCTCCTTCAGCTTCAAATTCTCCGGCTGTATACCTACCATCGGGTTTACCGCTCCGTGAAGCACATGGTACACTCCGTCATACTGACCTGTTTTCTCATAAGCAATAAGATCCGACGGCTCCTCGACCACCATAATGATCTTATGATTGCGTTTTTCATTGGCACAGATCGAGCATACTTCATCATCCGAAAGGTTGAAGCATTCTCTGCAAAGCCTGGTCTTTTGCTTCGCGGTAAGGATGGTCTGAGCAAGACGATTCACTCTCTCCTCCGGCATATCAAGGATATGGAAGGCAAGCCTTCCCGCAGACTTCGGTCCTATACCGGGAAGGGCGGCCATCTCTTCTATCAGGTGATTGATCGATTCACTGTAATAGTTCATCAGAACGGAAATCCTCCAAGATTCATACCACCGGTCAATGCCTCCATGGATTTGGAGCTGTCTTCGTCTATCTTTCTTGTGACCTCATTAACCGCTGCCACGATAAGATCCTCAAGCATCTCGATATCATCGGGATCCACGACCTCTTCGGAAAGCTTGACTTCAAGGAGTTCTCTGGCACCGGACATTTTTACCGTCACGGCTCCGCCACCCACACTGGCTTCGTACTCCTTCTCCTCCATCTCCTTCTGGCTTTCCTGCATCTGGCGCTGCATCTTCTGCGCCTGCTTCATTAAATTATTCATGTTTCCGGGCATACCGCCGCCGCCCGGGAATCCTCCACCTCTTCTGGCCATTTTTACTCCTCCACTTCTATTGTTACATTTTTAAGTATATCTCTAAGATCTGTTATCGCCACACGCTCCCTGGCGTTTGACAGATCCTTGATAACGATGTTTACATGCTTTCCGGTCACCTCACCGATGATGTCCTGAAGCATCTGTAGGTTTTCCTTGTGCTCCTGAAAATATCCGATGTACATGGGATACTTGAGCCCGAGCACAAGGCTTCCGGAATCATCCACGGAGAGCACGACATCTTTCAAGGTTGCAAGCATATGTCCTTTACCGCCTGCCATGATCGCCTGCTCGATGTGTTTCCATTGATTGACGATCTCCTTTACTTCATCGGGCACAGCCTCAGGCAAAATCTTCTTTACACTCACCTGTGCTCCGGTATCCGACGCCTGACCGAGCGGAGTCCCCGACGACTGTGTCGCAGGCGCTGCTACAGAATACACTCCGGCTTCGAGTCTGTCTTTCATGATCTCAAGATCTCTCTCCATCCCTTTCATGCGATCTATAAGAGAATCATAATCTCTCTCCATCTGCGGACGGCAAAGTCTTATCAGTGCTATCTCAAACTCTACTCTTCTGTTTGATGTATGGCGCATATCGGCTACAAGCCTGCTCATCACATGTATGTAGCGGATTATCTGCTCTTCTTCGAGCTTTTGTGCATATGTCTTTAATATGCTGATATTTTCATCTGACAAATCCACGAGTTGTTCGACGCTTTTCGCAGCCTTAATTATCATGAGGTTTCTCAGGTACCACACATATTCCTTTGCAAACTGCGTAAGCTCTCGTCCGGTACCCACCAGCTCATCTACCGTCGCTATGACATTGTCAACCTCTCCGTCGATAAGCGCCTGAGTCATCTTGTGATAGATGGTCTGATCCACGCTTCCCACGACATCTAAAACTTTGTCAAAGGTCAGCTCTTCCTTAAAATAGAAGGAGATACACTCCTCTAAAAGACTCAGTGCATCTCGAAGCGCTCCGTCAGCGACTCTCGCGATGTAATTCAGGGCTCTGTCCTGCGCCTCAACTCCTTCTTTATCAAGGAGTTCTCTCAGCCTTGCCGTGATCGTCTCTACCGGAATACGCTTGAAATCGTATCTCTGACATCTGGACTGGATAGTCGGGATGACTTTTTGAGGATCAGTGGTCGCCAGGATGAAGGACAGATATTCGGGCGGCTCCTCGAGTGTCTTCAAAAGCGCGTTGAACGCGTTCTCGGTCAGCATGTGAACCTCGTCTATGATATAGACTTTACGTCCGCCGTCGATCGGTGCGTAGTTCACCTCGTCGACGATCTGCCTGACATCAGCAACACCGTTGTTTGAAGCGCCGTCTATCTCCACGACATTCATCGAGGAGCCGTCTTCGATAGACTGACACCTCGGACACACTCCACACGGTCCCTCTTCTGTCAGATTCTCGCAGTTCATCGCCTTCGCGAGTATCTTTGCCACCGTGGTTTTTCCTGTTCCTCTTGTCCCGCAAAAAAGATAAGCGTGACCGATGCGACCGGAGCTCAGCTGATTTTTCAGCGTGGTCACGATCGCATCCTGTCCTTTTACATCGGAAAAATCCTTCGGTCTGTATTTGCGATATAATGCCTGATATGCCATACTGCTTTAATCTCCGAATGAGATCCCCAGACTCTTTGTCTGACGGATTATCTCAGAATCCGGCTCAACCATCTTGAGTTTTCCGGCTACCTCCTCAAGAGGAACCGGGACGATGTTGTCGCCGTCAAATCCAACCATATAACCG
Source organism: uncultured Eubacteriales bacterium (assembly GCA_900318295.1). Classification (GTDB taxonomy): domain Bacteria; phylum Bacillota; class Clostridia; order Lachnospirales; family Lachnospiraceae; genus Eubacterium_F. Next base: position 1,563 of record ONKC01000057.1, on the reverse strand, counting down.
AACTTACCTTTCATAATAAGATCGGCCGCTGCCGCACCGAGTCTCGATGAGATCACGCGGTCATACGCGCAGGGGCTTCCGCCTCTCTGTGTATGTCCCGGAACCGTGATCCTGATCTCCTGGCCGGTACGCTCTTCGATCTGAGCTCCTATCTTATATGATACACTCGGATACGGATTGTCCTTGAGAAGATTTTTCCGCTCCTTCTTGCTCAGAGCCGCATCCTCCTTGGATATCGCACCCTCGGCAACTGCAAGGATGGAAAAACGCTTGCCTGCCTTTGTACGCTTCTCGATAGCTCCCACAACCTTATCAATGTCATAAGGAATCTCCGGGATAAGGATAACATCCGCTCCACCGGCGATACCGGCATACAGAGTCATCCAGCCAACCTTATGCCCCATAACCTCTACGATAAATACACGTCCGTGCGAGAACGCAGTCGTATGGATGCAATCAATCGCATTTGTCGCAACCTCTATCGCAGAGTGGAATCCGAAGGTCAGATCGGTACCCCATATATCATTATCTATGGTCTTTGGAAGTCCGACTACATTCAGTCCCTCTTCACGAAGCATATTTGCACTTTTCTGTGTCCCGTTTCCGCCGAGGATAACGATACAGTCAAGCTTAAGCTTGTTATACGTGTCAATCATGGCCTTAACCTTGTCCATGCCGTTCTCATCGGGTTTGCGCATATTTTTAAAGGGCTGTCTGGATGATCCGAGGATCGTACCACCCTCCGTGAGTATTCCCGAAAAATCGTGCGGTGTCATCTCTTTGTAGTTTCCGTACATCAATCCCTTGTATCCCTCAAGAATACCTATGATCTGTGTTTTCGGATCGGCGTTATATAGAGCCTTTGCGACTCCTCGCATCGTTGCATTCAACGCCTGACAGTCTCCTCCACTCGTCAAAAAAGCCACTCTTTTCATAGTCTTCCTCCTATCATGTTGCTAAGCCCATAACTGCAAATTATTATACCACAATTACCCTCATCACGCAAGAGCAAAAAGGTATTGACAGTTCTCGTTTCTTATGTTAAAATAGCGTTCCGTGATGTATATTCCTTGCTCTTCACAAAGATGAAGGGCCAGAGACCAAAAGGAGGTGCGAACAGCTATGAAAAAGTATGAATTAGCTCTGGTTGTTAGTGCTAAAGTTGAGGATGAAGCTCGCGTAGCTACGGTCGACAAGGCCAAAGAAGCTATCACCTCTCTCGGCGGACAGATCACAAACGTCGATGAGTGGGGTAAAAAGCAGCTCGCGTATGAGATCCAGAAGATGAACGAAGGATTCTACTACTTCATCCAGTTCGATGCTGAGACCGATATGCCGGGTCAGCTCGAGCAGAGACTTCGCATTATGGACAACGTGCTGAGATACCTTGTTGTCAAAGCAGAAGAAGACTAAGCCGTCTGTAATGAGGCGTTACCGGCACTTTTGATCGGAGCGTACCATCAGAAAGAAGGAGGCTTAATTATGAACAAAGTTATTCTTATGGGTAATCTTACCCGCGATCCTGAGATAAGCTATTCTCAGAGTTCAAATATGGCAATCGCT
>ONKC01000040.1 GCA_900318295.1 uncultured Eubacteriales bacterium | reverse complement strand
GCTGCATTTTATGGGATAGATCCGTGGTCGATCAAGGAAGGCGGAGTAGCTGATCTGGTTGTTTTTAATCCGGATAAAACATGGAAGGTAGAAGGCTTCGCTTCTAAGTCGGATAACTCACCTTTTCTTGGCTGGGAGCTTCCGGGAGAGATCAAGTATACTATCTGCGGCGGGATGATCGTGTATCGCAATGCGTAAGCTTGCAGACAGAGTAACTTTTGTTTTTAGATCAAAAAATGCGCCTGACTTAGCAGGGCGCATTTTTGTTTCCATGGGAGGGTTTTTCCGAACCACACTTTTTCTTATAATAATCACGAATCGTTGATGGTTTGTCAATGTTGATCGGCGTATTTTCCTATTGAAAGTCTGCTTGATTTGTGTTAAAATATTGTCTGTGAGAGTATTTGGTGAAAAAGGCTTTTCGGCGCATTTTTCACTATGATTACCAAATATAAAACAAGGAGGTAACAACCGTGGGACTGTCAACCTTTCGAGGAGGTGCGCACCCTTATGAGGGTAAGGCTCTTTCCGAAAACAAGCCCATCAAAACGCTCGAAGCGGGTGATGAGCTTGTCTTTCCGATGAGTCAGCATATCGGTGCGCCGGCGACACCGGTGGTGAACGTCGGAGACGAAGTGAAGATGGGACAGCGTATTGGCGAGGCGAGCGGATTCATCTCGGCGAATATCGTTAGTTCCGTATCCGGCAAGGTCAAAGCGATCGAGCCGCGTACACTTTCATCCGGGGCGAAAGCAACCTGTGTTGTCATTGAGAACGACAAAAACTACACACCGATCGACGGACTCGGCACAGAGAGAGATTATAAGTCTCTGTCAAAGGATGAGATCCGCCAGATCATCAAGGATGCCGGCATTGTCGGCATGGGCGGCGCGGGCTTTCCGACCAACGTAAAGGTCACACCGAAGAATGAGGACGATATCGATCATGTCATCATCAACGGTGCGGAGTGCGAGCCGTATCTGACTTCAGACTATCGTCTGATGCTGGAGCGACCGGAGGAGCTCATCGAGGGACTCAGAGTCGTTCTTTCCATTTTTAAAAATGCCAAGGGCGTGATCGCGATCGAGGATAACAAGCCCGAGGCTATCGAAAAGCTCACCTATCTTACGGAGAGCGATCCAAATATCACCGTTAAAAGATTAAAGACCAAATATCCGCAGGGAGCGGAGCGTCAGATCATCTATGTGACGACCGGACGCAGGCTTCATGCGAAGCTTCTTCCGGCTGATGTCGGCTGTATCGTGGACAACGTGCAGACGATGTTGGCTATCTATGATGCGGTCGTAAAGCAGACTCCGTCTATGACGCGCGTGATGACGCTGACCGGTGAGGCGATGGCCGATCCGCAGAACTACCTCGTGCGTTTCGGTATGAGCCATGCTGAGGTGTTGGAGCAGGCGGGCGGTCTCAAGCCGGAGGGCGCTGCGAAGCTTATCTCAGGCGGACCTATGATGGGTATGGCGATGTACACACTTGACACACCTATCACGAAGACGAGCTCATCCATCCTTGCTTTTTCTGAGGATGAGGTTCTGAAAAATGAGCCGACAAACTGTATCCGTTGCGGACGCTGCGCAAGCGTATGTCCGTGTCACCTTGTACCGCAGATGATGGCGCAGGCAGGTGAGAGAGGTGATCTCGAAGCCTTCGAGGCGCTGAACGGTATGGAGTGCTACGAGTGCGGTACATGTACTTTCGTATGTCCGGCTAAGCGCAGACTCACCCAGACCTTCAAGCAGTGCAGACAGGCTGTGATGGCAAAGAATCGTAAAGCGCAGGCTGAAGCAGCTGCAAAGAAAAAGGCTGAAGAAGAAGCAAATAAAGGAAAGGAGGGCGCATGATCATGGAAGAAAAACAGGAAAAGAAACTGCTTAGCGTATCCTCCTCTCCGCATGTGAGAGATAAATCATCTACTAAGTCCATCATGAGGGACGTAGTGATCGCTTTGCTGCCGGCGACAGCAGTCGGAATCTACAACTTCCGTCTGAGTGCGGTGCTCGTGATCCTGACCACATGTGTGACTTGTATCGTGGCTGAGTGGATATGGCAGAAATGTATGAAGCAGCCCATAACTACGGGCGATTTTTCTGCATTGCTTACCGGACTTTTGCTCGCGATGAACCTTCCGAACACTATTCCTCTTTGGATGTGTGTAGTCGGTGGTGTGTTTGCGATCATCGTCGGCAAGCAGATTTTCGGAGGACTCGGACAGAACTTCATGAATCCTGCACTTGCAGGTAGATGCTTCATGGTGCTTTCATTCTCAAGTGCCATGACCAGCTTTACTATCAAAGAGGGTGCTGACTGGATGTACGGCATCGCTGTTGATGCTACATCGGCCGCTACGCCTCTTATGCAGGTTAAGCAGGGAGCTACTATCGGCGGAATTCCGAATCTCATGGATATGTTTTTGGGAACAACGACGGGTACCATCGGTGAGGCTTCATGTGCGGCACTCTTACTTGGTGCGGCTTACCTTCTTATCCGTCGCGTGATCACATGGCAAATTCCGGTGATCTATATCGGAACCTTTGCAGTGATCGATCTGATCTATCAGTTTGTATCGGGTGGTGCTCCGTACCCGATTCTCTATGAGCTTTGCGGAGGCGGTCTGATGCTCGGTGCGTGGTTCATGGCGACGGATTATGTGACCAGTCCTATCACGAAAAAAGGTCAGGTCATATATGCGATATTGCTCGGTTTGCTTACGGCCTTGTTCAGATTTTTCGGGGAGAGCGCAGAGGGTGTTTCCTTCGCGATCATCATCGGAAACTGTTGTGTGCCTTTGATCGAGCGATTCTCCATACCGAAGCCTTTCGGTAAGGAACACGAGAAAAAGAAAAAGGAGGCGGCGTGACATGGAAAAGAAAAAAGATACTATGATCAAAGACGCCATCATCCTTTGTCTGATAACATTGGTACTTGGCGCAGTGCTTGCGGGTGTGTATGCGATCACAAAAGATCCTATCGACAAAGCACAGGCAAAGACAAATAATGAGGCGTGTGAAAAGGTTGTCGCTTCGGGCGACAGCGTACAGGATAATGATACCGCCAAGGTTGATGCGGCAGCGGCATATTTTTCAGGACATAACTTAAGCAATGCCGAGGTCTCCGAGGGCGAGACACTCGCCACATGGGTTGAGGTAAAGGAAGTTCATCCTACGGCAAACGGCGGAAATGTTTATCTTGTTGATGCGAAAAAAGGATACGGCGGAGCGGTCAGCTTTGCACTCGGTGTAGATGCCGAAGGTAAGGTTACCGGAATCTCCATCACCTCTCAGTCAGAGACTGCCGGACTTGGCGCAAACTGCGTAAACGAAGACTGGCAGGCGGGATTTGCCGGAAAGGTTTTACCGTCAGATCCGTCTCAGAATATGTACAACAAGGAAGCTGCAACAGAGTCACAGGTTCAGGCACTTTCGGGTGCGACCGTAACCTCTCGTGCAGTGACAAATGCAGTCAAGGGCGTCCTGTTCTGTGATGCTGCAGGAAGGGGGGCTGCGTGATGAGTGTATTTGGCGAAAGAATGAGCAATGGTCTTATCAAGGAGAACCCGACGTTCGTGCTTATGCTCGGTATGTGTCCGACATTGGCCGTTACGTCGTCTGCTATCAACGGTGTCGGCATGGGGCTTTCTACCACGGTTGTGCTCGTGCTCAGTAACATGTTGATCTCGGCTCTTCGAAAGATCATTCCCGATAAGGTTCGTATCCCGGCGTTTATCGTCGTGGTTGCGTCATTTGTAACGATCGTTCAGCTGCTTTTGAAGGCATTCGTGCCTTTCCTCGATGCGGCGCTGGGCGTGTATATCCCGCTGATTGTGGTAAACTGTATCATCCTCGGACGTGCGGAGAGTTATGCATCGAAAAATCCCATCATGGCGTCCTGCTTTGATGGATTGGGTATGGGACTTGGATTTACGGTCGGTCTTACCTGTATCGGTATCGTGAGAGAGCTTTTAGGATCCGGTGCGATATTCGGTTACGAGATCATTCCTTCCGTAGCGCACATCGCTATATTTGTAATGGCGCCGGGAGCATTTTTCGTACTCGCAGGCCTGACTGCCATCCAGAATCGCTTCCTGCTGCCTTCAGCTACAAACAAGCCTGACAAGGATGAAAAGCATCCGGAGATGCCGGAGCTTTCCGATGATCCGATGGACAATAAGGCGGCAACCATGGATGATCAGATGCTTTCGACTGTTGAGGAAAAAGCGGCTGAATCCGAGAATGGAGGTGATGAGGCATGACGTTATTTACGATTTTGTTCACGGCTGCACTTGTCAATAACTTCGTTTTGAGTCAGTTCCTCGGAATCTGTCCTTTCCTCGGAGTTTCGAAAAAGGTACAGACAGCGGCCGGAATGGGTGGTGCGGTCATATTTGTCATCACCATCGCTTCACTTATTACAAGTACGCTTTACAACCTGCTTTTGCTACCGAATCAGCTTGAATACTTAAACACCATCGTATTCATCCTAGTGATCGCGGCACTTGTTCAGTTTGTAGAGATGTTTATGAAAAAAGCCATGAAAGGTCTTTATCAGGCGCTCGGAGTTTACCTCCCGCTGATCACCACGAACTGTGCGGTTCTCGGTGTGGCGCTCCTTTCCGTACAGAACGGAGATAACATCTTAGAGGCTACTATTCGCGGATTCGGTGCTGCCGTGGGATTTTTCCTGGCAATATGCCTGATGGCAGGAATCAGAGAGAAACTTGAAAACAGCAACATCCCGTCAGCTATGAAAGGGACGCCTATCGTGCTTATCACAGCAGGATTGATGGCTATCGCTTTCTGCGGTTTCGGCGGCGTCAGCTTCTGATCTAAAAGGAGGATTGAGATATGACTACAATTATTATCTTCTCCATCATACTGCTGGCGGTGCTGGGTATCCTTATCGGAATACTCCTCGGAGTGGCCGGAAAGGTGTTTGCTGTCGAAGTTGATGAGAGAGTGGTTAAGGTTCGTGAGTGTCTGCCCGGCAACAACTGCGGTGGTTGCGGCTACCCGGGTTGCGACGGTCTGGCAGATGCGATCGTGGCAGGGACAGCTCCTGTTAATGGATGTCCCGTAGGTGGAGCTCCGGTGGCAGCCGAGATCGGAAAGATCATGGGTGTCGATGCGGGCGCTGCAGTGAAGAAGGTTGCTTTCGTTAAGTGCGCAGGCACATGTGAGAAAGCAAAGGATAAATATCAGTATGTCGGCATCGCAGATTGCCGTGCGGCAGCAGCTATCCCGGGAGCGGGTGGCAAGGCCTGTGCGTCAGGATGTCTCGGTCTCGGATCATGTACGACTGTTTGTCAGTTTGATGCGATCCATGTGACGGACCAGGGTATCGCTTTAGTCGACAGAGAAAAATGTGTGGCCTGCGGACAATGTGTGGATGCATGTCCGAAGCATATCATCGAGCTTATTCCGTATGGTCCGGCTCAGGGCAAGACGTTCTACATGGTTCAGTGCTCGTCCACTGACAAGGGTAAGGATGTCATGGCCGTGTGTGAGGCTGGATGTATCGGTTGCGGTATCTGCGAGAAGAGCTGTAACTTTGATGCGGTGCATGTGGAGAACAACATCGCTCATATCGATCCGGAAAAATGTCGCGGTTGCGGCCTGTGCTCGATGAAGTGTCCTAAGCATGTTATCATCGATGTCAGCACCGGAAAGCCGAAGGAGGCACCGGTTAAGAAGGAGGCCTAAGGCGGAGCCCTAGACGGGCAGATGCGCTGTCCGTTCTAGGCTCCACAGTCGTTTAAAGAAACGACTGTATTTTCGCCTCTCGAAGAGTGCAGTTGCGTCATTCGGAAACACAGCAGTGCATAAAGAAAGCCTTCTCCTTGAGGAGAAGGTGTCTGCGCAGCAGACGGATGAGGTGTAAAAAAAGGCAGGTTTTTCCTGCCTTTTTTATTTTTTTAAACTTAGGGGTTGACAGATACTACGACAGATGATATACTACGTTTAACATACTACGACAGACGTGATACGTCAGGCGTGATATGTTAATCGTGGTATGATGCATGTGTGGATATAAGGAGGTGTGCGTATGATCAGCAGTGATGTGATCCGCGGGTATAACGATACCATTATACTATTTATGCTTCGCGAGAAGCCTTCATATGGGTATGAGATTTCGAGGCGGATCAAGGAGATTTCAGATGAAAAGTACGTGATCAAGGAGACGACGTTGTACTCGGCTTTTACGAGGATGGAAAAAAACGATTATATCGAATCGTTTTCGCAGGTCGGTGAGAATGGAAAGAACAGAACTTATTACAGAATAACGGATAAGGGCAAGGATCATTTCAAGGAAAAATGTGAAGAATGGGCATTGACAAAGGATGTTATCGACAGATTTGTTGTTGCCTAATCTGATATATGTTATAATGTATAATCGAATGAATGACAATCAGATAACTCATAGAGATAAAACACAGGTATAATGAATCGAATTCTGAAAACGGAGGTGTACTGATGGAGGCACTTAAAGATTTCCTTGAAAATATGTTTCGAGGGGTAGAAGAAACTGATGAAGTTTTGCGAGCGAAGGCAGAGCTTCTTCAGATGATGGAAGATAAGTATGAGCAGCTTTTGGCTGACGGTAAAAACGAAAACGAGGCAGTGGGCGAGGTGATCTCGGAGTTTGGAAACTTCCAGGAGATCGCAGATGAGTTGGGCATCGGAGATGCCGTGAAGAATGCCAAGTCTTCGGAGAACTCACAGAATGCAGCAGGAGCTGCTGCGGCAGGAGCTGCTATGGGAGCAGCAGCAGGTGCAGGAACTGCGATGGGAGCTGCAACAGGTGCAGGAGCTGCCGGTCAAAACTATGGAAACAGTAATAAAAAAGAAAAGAAGCGTCCGCGCAGATGGCTTAATTGGACGCTTGAGGATATCGAGAAATATCTCAAGTTTGCCAAAAAGCATGCTCGTTTTGTGGCGTTCGGAGTTGCATTTTGTATTCTTGCGCCGTATATGAACAGTGTTTTAGAGGCGGTGCTCGAGGTGGGTGCGCCGAAGATAGTGGTTGAAGCGATTAGCAATTTCGCATTTTTCGGATGTATTGCTGCTGCCGTGGCATTTTTCATAATGGCATCCGGTCAGACAAAGAGATTCGGGCAGGTGAATAAGGATGCGGTTTCCCTAAACGGCGGTGCTGCGATGGAGATACAGATGGCCGGCGATGAATGGAGCGGGAAAAGGACTGCGTTTATCGTTGCAGGTGTGATCTTTATCGTACTCGGTCCTGCTGTGTCAAGTATAGGGGATATCCTTCCGGGATTTATCGGTGAGATAGTGGATAACACACTCCTTTTGTTCGTGGCGATAGGTGTAGGGCTTCTTGTATATGCAAGCAGTGTCAGCGAACGATTTAAGGAGCTTTCAAAAGGCATCAAAAGAGCAAATGAGACTGACAGGTCGACGTTTGACGGTGAGGTTTACGGAAGCTTTCAGCCGGAGTCAGGGGCCGGTGCAAACAACGGTGCCGGTATGGCAGGTACAGCTCAGCCCGGAGTTAAGGACTGGACTTTTCAGAAGAAAAAAGGCATGCCGACTTGGCTTTTGATACTGATCATTGTCTTGGCATTTTTAACGATCAATACAGGCTTGAATATCTTTAGAGGTCTGCCTTTACTGACAGGGATCAGATACAGCGGTTGCGGTCCTGTGTTTGGAGGAAAGACCGTTATGGTAAATGATAAGAAGAGCATTGAGGTAGGTGAGATCGGGAAAATCAATGTTAATCTGAGTGCTTCCGAGCTTATCATAGAGCCTTGTGATGAGCCAAATATCACAGTGCAGTGCGACGGCTCTTTCTCGGACAAACCGGTGATTAAGGCGGAGAGAAAGGAACTCAGTATCGGAGAGAAAACCGGATTCAGACTGTTTGGACTGAATGTAGGAGATGGTACGGTGACTTTGAAAGTCCCTAAAAACAAGATGTTTTCATATAATATCGACCTCTCAATGGGTGATGTGAAGGTGAGAGGCTCAGGTGATATGAATGCCGTACAGGCTGACATGTTCGATGCGGATCTGTCAGCAGGAAAGCTGAGTTTGAGATATCTTAACGCTCATCAGATGGATGTAGATCTGTCTGCGGGCGACCTTGAGTTGGACGGCGTCAAGTGCGATGGAAAAGCGGATTTTGATCTGTCTGCGGGCGCTGCGAAGATCAGGACATCAGATCTTTATAAGGTAGATGCGGATCTGTCACTCGGAAGCTTTGAGTATGAGCTTCCTGAACCAAAGCAGAGTATCGCGGATCAGTACGCTCTTGATCTGGATGTAAGTCTCGGAAACATCACCTTTATGGATGAAAAGGACGGAGATGAGATCAAGCGTTCAGCGGTAGATGATAAGGGTGAAGAAAGATACTTTAAGGTTGATGCATCGATGGGAAGCATCACGATCAGGTAAATAGGTACAAAGGAACTTTAAGGCAGATGGATGGAGCACTAAGTCTTCCATTCTGGAGGGGCACGGGATGTGCTGTGGCGGCGCAGTGGGCGGATGGATGGAGCACTAAGTCTTCCATTCTGGAGGGGTACGGGATGTGTGATGGCGGCGCAGTGGACGGATGGAGCGCAGGCAGCCGGTCGGATTGGCTGGATGGAACCCGTTATTAGTGTGGCACCGGCAAGAATTCCGATTAAACTGCTGATTTTGCCTGATTAATCGGAATTTTCGGAGGGGTGCCTCGGGAGCGAAGAGGGCGGGACACGCCGGAGTTCCGACTAAACTGCAAAAAATGCCTGTTTAGTCGGAATTTTTTGGAAATTTGGGGTGATCTTGACTCTGGCGAGCATCATGATCCGATTATTGAAGAGTCAAAAATAAGAGAAAGTTCCGACTGATCGACCTAAATTCTTGGTTTGGTCGGAACTTTTGCCGGTACCACTAAAAAAACTACGACAGGAGTAGAATAAAAAGTTCCGACTTTTTGTCCCTAAAATACGAATTAGTCGGAACTTCTGCCGGTACCATCAAAATTTGTCGTGATCATCTGGTATTTGCCGGTACCGTCAAGAATCTAACACTTCATCTGGTATTTGCCGGTACCGTCAAGAATCTAACATATTCAACCGGTATTTGCCGGTACCGTCAAGAATCTAACATTTCATCCGGTATTTGTCGGTACCGTCAAAGTATTATCCAACCAGTGAGGATACATGCCTTTCTTTGAGGGCGTGGATGCCCGGTGGCAGCGAAACGGCACTATGGGCGTCTCCGCCGTTTCGTACGGAATGAAGCGAGGCGTGGACAGGAGCTGTGACTTAGCCGTATACTAATATGTATGACAGAGCCATATATAAATATGCGTAACATAACCATATATTAATATGTGTTGTGTTTTTTTTTAGTTTGTGGTATTATGTATGTGTTTATTTATTTTGGTAGGAGGAATCAACAATGCTAGATATCAAATTTGTACGAGAGAATCCTGATATAGTTAAGGAAAATATCAAGAAAAAGTTCCAGGAGAAAAAGCTTCCGCTTGTCGACGAGGTTATCGAGTATGATAAAAAACGTCGCGATGTACAGCAGAAAGCGGATGATATTCGAAATGCAAGGAATAAAAGGTCCAAAGAGATCGGTGCGCTGATGGCTCAGGGAAAGCGTGACGAGGCTGAAAAGGTAAAGGCTGAAGTCACAGCTCAGGCTGAGGAACTCAAGGCTTTGGAAGAGCAGGAGGTTACACTTGCCGAAGAGGTTAAAAAGAGGATGATGGTAATCCCAAATATCATCGATCCGAGTGTGCCTATCGGTAAGGATGATTCGGAAAATGTCGAGGTTGAGAAATTCGGCGAGCCTGTGGTACCGGATTTCGAGATTCCCTATCATACTGAGATTATGGAAAAGCATAACGGTATAGATTTGGATGCTGCCAGAGATGTGGCAGGAAACGGATTCTATTATCTTATGGGTGATATCGCAAGACTTCACTCTGCGGTTATCTCTTATGCGCGAGATTTCATGATCGATCGCGGATTTACATACTGTGTACCGCCTTTCATGATTCGCTCGAATGTGGTTACGGGCGTTATGTCCTTTGAGGAGATGGACGCCATGATGTACAAGATCGAAGGAGAGGATCTCTACTTGATCGGTACGAGCGAGCACTCGATGATCGGTAAGTTTATCGATAAGATCATACCGGAGGAGGAGCTTCCGAAGACGCTGACGAGTTACTCTCCGTGCTTCCGCAAGGAGAAGGGAGCTCACGGTATCGAAGAGCGTGGTGTATATCGTATTCACCAGTTCGAGAAGCAGGAGATGATCGTAGTCTGCAAACCTGAGGAGAGCCCGATGTGGTTTGATAAGCTCTGGCAGAACACGGTAGATCTTTTCCGCTCTCTGGATATCCCGGTTCGTACGCTTGAGTGCTGCTCGGGAGACCTTGCAGATCTGAAGATCAAATCAGTAGATGTAGAAGCGTGGTCACCGCGTCAGAAAAAATATTTCGAAGTTGGTTCCTGCTCGAACCTTTCAGATGCGCAGGCGAGACGTCTCGGAATCCGTGTAAAGGGCAAGGATGGAAAATATTTCGCACATACACTGAACAATACTGTTGTTGCTCCGCCGAGAATGCTGATCGCTTTCCTTGAGAACAATCTGAATGAAGATCTGAGCGTCAATATCCCAACGGTTCTTCAGCCGTATATGGGTGGAAAAACAAAAATCGGGTGAAAAAATAGCCGTTTGTTGAAAATGTGTGATGGCACGCTTTCGTTTTTTTATCATACGTCACGTTGCGTGGCTGCATAGTACAAAGCCTTCGCAACAACGTTTTGATGCACATCCCTCACACTGATATACTTCGCAAACGGCTTTTAGTTTTTAACCGATCGTATTGATTGACGTTTTTCGGTGAGGAGTTTCGATTATTATGCACGAGATGAGTTACGTGGTGCGGTTTGTGAATGATGCACTTGAAGCACTGAAGGATGAGAAGGAGAAGCCCAGTGTCGATAAGGTTTGCGTGTCGGTCGGTGAGATGACTGATGTACTGCCTGAGTATCTTCACAAATACTATCCGCAGGCGGTGAAGGGAACTTTGCTCGAGGGGTCAGATCTCGAGGTAGAGATGATCCTGGTGAGGGTTGTCTGCGGCGGCTGTGGGGGTGAGTATCATCCGTGCAGAGAGAACAAATACTTATGTCCGTCATGTGGCGACGGAAACGGAAAGGTTATCGCCGGACGGGACGTGGTTTTGGAGCGGATCGAGATCAAAGAGTGATATTGTTATAGAAAAATGAGACGATTGTTATTTCGTCTCATTTTTATTTTTGACTTGACATTGTCAGATCAGCGTGTTATGATTAAGGTCCTTCGAAGGATACAACATCGTGTGACTTTGGATAAAAGTTGTACATCATGTTGCTAAAGAAAACGCCTATTCCGGGCGCTTTTCATCAGGTCTTGCACACCGGAGAACGATCGTTGTCCGGCGAGCGTCATGGCAGTATGTCTGCCCGTTTTTCAAAAAAGATAAAAAGTATAGTTAGTTTCGCTAGTGTGAAACGTGTTATTTTTGTACGAAAAATACTCGTTTTTTAAGAAAAAGGGAGCATATACGCTCAAGAATGGAGGATAATATGATTAATATGATGATTAGAAGAAAAAGAAAAATGATGGCATTGGGACTCGGGATGGCGCTTGCGATTTCGACTGTTTTTTCATCGAATATCGCCAAGGCTTCACAGGGATATGATTCGGAGCAGGGGTTTTCTTGGGAGAATGCAGGTGTTTCTGCAACTGAGCAGAACAGATTTGAGACATACGGGTTTAAGAAGGATAGCTATACAGGGACTCGACCTGACGGAAGTACGGGAACTATCCAGCATGATTTCGTGTTGATGCTCGATCCTGACAAACAGTGGTTCAGTAATGTGGCCAGCTTAAACGGGGGACATGAGAGGAGATACACGTCTGATGTTGAGGAGGTTTACAGGTTTTCAAATGAGTTCGGGCAAAAGGCTTATATCATGGTTTATAGCGATGATTATGTAAATATCCCGGAGTCGGTGAAAAATAAGACGCTAAAAGCAGGGACGACCGTGATCGCTTCGGCTATGACATATGTAAAGTTCAAGGGTGCAAATATCAACTGTGAGCCGGGTGTGAAGTTTGAAACGCAGGAATACACGGACAACTGGGGACATGATGTATTCGGAGCGTTTGACTTCAGGTCCTCGCCGTCAAACATCGTTGGAAGCGGGGTGATCCTGTCCGGAAGGCCGGAGTACTTTCTAAAAAAAGAGTACACTATGAACCAGGTCGGAGATTACGCTGTGGATGTGACTGTCGAGAAGGGGACAGCTCTTAAAAACGTGTCGCTTACAGGTGAAGCGGTGAAGTGGAACTCAGATGTTGCCGGTACATGGAGCTTTGCTCTCGGTGATACAGTGCCGGAAGTAGGGACACATACGTTTGATGTAGTCTACTCACCGACTTGGAATGCAAACTATGAGACTAAGACATTTGCTGGAAAAGGCAGAGTTACGGTAGTTGACAGCAGTACAGGCAGTGGAAACGGATCGAACGCAGGTAACGGTGGATCAGGATCCGGTAGCGGAAGTGGAAATGGAACCGGATCGGGAAGTGGGACAGGATCAGGCACCGGAAACAGCGGCACAGGTACAGGAGGTAACTCCGGCAGCGGAACCGGAACAGGTACAGGAAACAGCGGGTCAGGAAGCGGAAGCGAATCCGGTACAGGAAACAGCGGATCAGGCACCGGAAGCGGATCAGGTGCAGGAAACAGCGGGTCAGGTAGCGGAAACGGATCAGGCGCCGGAAACAGCGGAACCGTGGAGCCTCCCACGCCTTCAGGCTCGCCTCTCCCGTCGGAATCGCCGCTTCCGTCTGAGTCACCGGATCCTGTCACCGGACCGGCTGTGTCGGTTGTCGAGGAGCCGGAGGTGGAGCCGCCTGTAGTCATAGAAAAGATTGTTTCAGATATCTCAAAAATCTCATCTGCAGACAAACCGGCAAAGGTGACAACAACCTACGTCTCAAGAGTCGGTTCGACACTTACGATCAAAGTAAAAAAGGTCACAAAGAAAAAGCCCAAAGGCTATCAGATTCAGTATACAACAAATAAAAAAAGCTGGAAGGGTGCGAAATCCAAGAAGTTTAAAAAACTGAAGATAACAATAAAAGGCCTGAAAAATGGTGCGAGATACTATTATCGCATCCGTGCGTATCGTAAGGTCAAAGGCCAAACCGTCTACGGCAAGTGGTCAAAACGTAAAAAGGTCTGATTTATCATGTTTACCGTAGATTAAAGGTATATAATTGCATGCGTCAACTTGAATGAGAAAAGTTTTATGAAAACTAATATCGGGATGTGGTTATAAATCTCATAGTATGGGACCTTCGCGAACGCCGCGCGGAGGGAGCTCAATGAGTTCCCTCACTGCTGCGTTCGGTGCAAACGGAGTTCCATACGGAAATTAAACCACATCCCGAAAAAACTTTGACGATATTTTTACTCATCAGTAAAGTGGATCCTATCGTAGTACCTGCTGAAATCAAACGTCGAGAAGTAGTCTCTCGGAGTCTCCGCGCGTCTGATCATCTCGACAGAGCCGTCTTCCTTTAAAAGTAACTCGGCAGACTTGAGCTTTCCATTGTAGTTATATCCCATTGAGTAACCGTGTCCGCCCGTATCATGGATCACAAGGTAGTCGCCGATCTCAACCTCCGGAAGAGGACGGTCGATGGCAAACTTGTCATTGTTCTCACAAAGAGAACCGGTCACATCGTAAGTGTGATCGCACGGAGCATCCTCTTTGCCGAGCACCGTGATGTGATGATATGCACCGTACATAGCCGGACGCATCAGATCAACAGCGCATGTGTTGAGTCCGACATATTCCTTGTAGATGTGCTTCTGGTGGATGCACTTGGTCACAAGCTGACCATAAGGAGCAAGCATAAAGCGACCAAGCTCGGTAAAGATCGATACGTCGCCAAGTCCTGCCGGAACCAAAATCTCATCGAACTTTTTATGTACGCCCTCACCGATCGCCATGATGTCGTTTGGCTCATCCTTCGGATTGTATGCTACGCCGACACCGCCGGAAAGATTGATATAAGCGATCTCGACACCTGTCTTTTCTTTCAGCTCTACGGCAAGCTCAAATAGGATACCGGCAAGCTTCGGATAGTATTCATTGCTCACGGTATTGCTGGCAAGAAATGCATGGATCCCGAAGTGCTTCACCCCTTTTTCCTTCATGATGCGGAAGGCGTCAAAGATCTGCTCTCTTGTCATTCCGTATTTCGCGTCGCCCGGATTGTCCATGATCCCGTTGCTCATGGTGAATACTCCGCCGGGGTTGAAGCGGCAGCTCATGGTTTCCGGCAG
>ONKC01000004.1:20251-52384 GCA_900318295.1 uncultured Eubacteriales bacterium | reverse complement strand
GTATTTATGAGGAAAAACAAAAAAGCCGCGATCATAGCAAGTGCTGAATCATTTATCCTGCGAGGACTGATGATGAAGCTTAACGGAGTTGATATCGATGCCGAGTTTTGCGGTATGGACATCCAAAAGCTGCAACAGAACGAAGACAGCGCGGATATTTTTATAGTGTATCTTGACGATACCGTAACGGCTGATACCGACCTTTTGGTATACATCAAGACAGCCTGCATGCAAAAGGAAAAAGCGGTGTGCCTGATCGGATCTAAAGTTGAGTACGATATGGCGATAAAGTATCTTGATAAAATGATCGTATGGGAGTGGTTTGAAAGACCGCTCGATATGGATGCATTTTTACAAAAAATACAAAAATATATGACCAGCTTTTCCTTTGATTCTTTGAAGAAAAATATACTGATAGTTGATGACGATCTCGACTACATGCATATGATAAGAGAGTGGCTAAAAGATAGCTATAAAGTATCTATGGTGAACTCCGGACTGCAGGCTATAACATGGCTTGCAAAAAACAAAGTAGATCTTATACTTTTGGACTATGAGATGCCGGTCACAAGCGGTCCGCAGGTTTTGGAGATGCTCAGGAGCGAGAAGGATACAAAGGATATCCCCGTGATGTTTTTAACCGGAAAAAGCGACAGAGGATCGATAGTAAAAGTGCTCGATCTAAAGCCTACCGGGTATCTTTTAAAATCGATAAAAAGAGACGAGCTGCATCAGAAGCTGGGAGATTTTTTTAAGAAAGGACAAGAGTAATACAAAACAAAATGGACATTAAAAATATAGAACTTAAAGAGGATATATCAGTAGAGGATTATAATGATCTGAGAAAGAGTGTAGACTTCATCACAATCCGTGAAAACAGAGCAAAAACAGCCCTGGAAAATGCGTTGTACAAAGTCATAGCTTACGATGGAGATAAGCCGGTCGGGATGACGAGAGTTGTCGGCGATGGAGGCTATGTTTACTTTATCTGTGATGTTATCGTGCGCCCCGAATACCAGTCACAGGGACTCGGCAGACATCTGATCGAGAACACCCTATCCTGGCTTGAGAATCAGGCGAAGCCCGGAGAGACGATCATGGTAAATCTTATGAGCGCCATGGGTAAGGAAAACTTTTATGAAAAGCTTGGATTCTCGACAAGACCTTTTGGAAATCACGGCGCCGGGATGAGCAGATGGATCGAAGGAAATGCTTGACACGTAACCTCTGATGAGGTAGAATGTATATCTGTATCGACAACCAAACAAACGTGTTCGCCTTCTTCGAAACCGGATGAAAAATCGGGACCGAAGGAGTACAAGCGCTACCGAAAGGAGAAAAGAACATGGGAAAAATCTTATTCACGTCCGAGTCCGTAACAGAGGGACATCCGGACAAAATCTGCGATCAGATATCAGATGCGATTCTTGATGCGATCTATGCAAAGGACCCCCAAAGCCGTGTGGCTTGTGAGACCGCTATAACTACAAACTTTGTATGTATTATAGGAGAGATTTCGACAGGAGCGGACCTGGGACCGAAGGACTTCGAGCAGATAGCCAGAGACACGATCTGTGAGATCGGATATGATGATGAAGCCAAAGGCTTTAACGGCAGAACCTGCGAGGTGCTCGTAAAGCTTGATAAGCAGTCCGCCGATATCGCACTCGGAGTAGACAACGCACTTGAGACCAAGCAGGCCTCTGATGCCGACGGAGTTTTCAACAAAACAGATATGGGTATGACCGATGCCGAGATCGACAAGATCGGTGCCGGCGATCAGGGAATGATGTTCGGATATGCGACCAACGAAACCGAAACATATATGCCCTATCCTGCATACATGGCACAGAGTCTTGCCAGAAAGCTTACCGAGGTTCGTAAAAACGGCACGCTTGACTATCTTCGCGCCGACGGCAAAACTCAGGTAACAGTGGAGTACGACGAGAACAAGCAGCCAAAAAGGATCGACGCTTTGGTAGTATCAACTCAGCACAGTGAGGATGTAAGTCAGCATCAGATCCATGAGGATATCAGAAAATATGTTATCGATCCGATCGTGTCAAAAGATCTGATCGATGATAATACCAGAATATATATCAATCCGACCGGACGCTTCGTTATCGGTGGACCGAACGGAGATGCCGGACTCACCGGAAGAAAGATCATCGTTGACACCTACGGTGGTATGGGACGTCACGGCGGCGGAGCTTTCTCGGGAAAAGATCCGACAAAGGTTGACCGCTCGGGAGCCTATGCAGCTCGCTATGTAGCGAAAAATATCGTGGCAGCGGGACTTTGTGACAGAGCAGAGGTTCAGCTTTCATATGCTATCGGAGTTGCTTGGCCGACATCCGTTCGTATCGATACCTTCGGAACCGGAAAGCTTCCTGAGGACAAGCTTGTCGATATTATCTTTGATAACTTCGATTTGCGTCCTGCAGGTATCATAAAAATGCTCGACCTGCGTCGCCCGATCTACAAGCAGACGGCAGCGTACGGACACTTCGGAAGGCATGATATAGATGTGCCTTGGGAGAAGCTTGACAAGGTCGAAGCCCTTAAAAAGTATTTATAAATAATAGGCGCGTACTCGCGCCTTATGCTCTCGTAGTTAAATGGATATAACAGCCCCCTCCTAAGGGGCAGTTGTGGGTTCGATTCCCGCCGGGAGTACTCGCGAAAAAAATGAGACGCGTAACACATGTGGTTCAACGAGTCAAGAGGAAAGCTTGCTTTCCGTCTGACTCGTGGGACCACATGTGCACGTGCGAATGCACGCGGGCCGGATGGTGCTTGCACCAGACGGCTTACGCGTAGCGTAATTGTGATGGAGATTTTTCATGTATAAAAACGTGATCTTTGACGTCGGCGATACCCTCATCAGCTTCGGCTATCGCCCATACATGCACAACCTCGGTTTCGACGATGCGACCGTAGACTTTCTGACCGACAACATGATCTTCACTGATTTTTGGAAAGAATTGGATGCCGGAAAAAGGAATGTTGACGAGGCTTGTGCTTATTTTTGTGAAAAATATCCCGACCTGAAAAATGAGATCAGCCTTTTCTGGGAAAACATAGCGGATATAGTTTCGGAATACGACTTTTCCTATCCGCTGATCATGTCTCTGAAGGAAAAAGGATATAAGGTATTTCTTCTGTCAAACTATCCCGAAGAGCTTGCAAAGGTCCACTGGACCAAGTTCTCATTTTTCAAGGAAATGGATGGCTACATCATCTCTGCCAAAGTCGGCATGATAAAGCCTGACGAAAGGATATACAGGATACTTATGGATCGGTATCGTATGCATCCCGAAGAGTGTATTTTTGTCGATGATAATCCTGATAATATTGAAGCCGCAAAAAAACTTGGGATAACTGCGATACAGTTTACCGGATATGAAAATCTTCAAAAAGAATTTGAAAAACTAAAAATCTGAAAGCAATCTCGAAAGGAGTTTCAGATATGGAGTATTACGGAACGCTGGGTTCGGCGTGCGATGACAAAGAAACACTTAGAAAAATGTTCGAGTACGGGATGACCGGTATGCGACTCAATCTCGCTCACCAGTCTCTCACGGAAGCATCTCTTTCCATCGGCAGGGTTTTCAAAGCAGCCGAGTCGGTGGGAGTGAAGCCGGAGTTACTTATCGATCTTCAGGGGCCGGAACGCCGTATCGGAGATCTGAGAAAGCCGTTAGAACTCAAGGACGGACATAAAATAAAGCTTGGTATCGGTGAGGATATCCCGATCCCGCAGCTTACACTGAATGTGATAGCGGAGGGGGATATACTCCTTATCGATGACGGAAAGATAAAGCTCGAGGTGCTGAAAGTCTATGAAGGCACTGTCAAGGGTGCTGAAAAAAATACCAAACAGGTCGTGAGTGTCAACTGCAGGATCCTTCGCGGCGGACGACTTATCTCCAGAAAAAATATCTCGATAGCGGATGAGGAGACCGATGCGTCTACGCTTACGGAGAATGACAAAAAGCAGCTTCAGCTCATCGGCAGATATGGGGTTACCGGAGTCATGCTTCCGTTTGTAAGAGGAGCCGGTGATATCCAGCTTCTAAAAGAAGAACTCAGAAAAACAGATTCTGATAATGTCAGGATATTTGCAAAAATAGAAAACCGAGCAGGCTATGAGCATATCGGCGAGATCGCCGAGATAAGTGATATGGTAGTGGTAGCAAGAGGAGACCTCGGAAACGCCTTCCCACTTTGGGAACTTCCGAAGGTACAAAAGGAGATCGCCCAGGTATGCAGAAGGTCGGATAAACCGTTTCTGGTCGCAACACAGTTTTTACATTCGATGGAGCATAACCCGGTTCCGACCAGAGCCGAGGTATCAGATATTTACAATGCGGTACAGGACGGAGCGTCCGCGCTGATGCTGACCGGAGAGACTGCGATCGGAGCGTATCCGGTGCGTGCGATGAGGTATCTCACCAAGACTGCCCAGACCGCTCTGATGACATCGGATCCGCATATAAAAGAATTACTTGATATAAACTAGTTTGCTTCGTTCCATTTTTCCATGAGAAAGTCTTTGACTAGCTGTACATAAGCGTCGTCTTTGGGACGAACTGAAGTTGTATCGATATAGTCTTTTTCGAGCGTATTCAGATCGGGATTTTTTTCATCTGATTCCATCATCTCGACAAGCTTTTTAAGATATATGTCATCGGTGAGTTTGATGTTTTCTTTTAATGCGATGGTCTTTGCGACCAGACGTCCCTTGACATCATCCTTGGCAGCTTCTTCGATGGAGGAATCATCCATGCCGTAGCTTTCGGCCAGCTCCTCGACCGTCATCCCGGAGGCCTCCGCAAAGCCCTGCATCTGCACCTGCTGATCGATGATGGCAGCGTCGAGCATATCCTTCGGATAGGATTTTATCTTGCAGGTCTCGAGATAGCTGTCCCACAGAAAAACCTTGGGATCATCTGTATTCTTCTCACTTAAATCTTCCTTGGTAGCAAGTGATGAAACATTTTTATAATCACCCAGAGTGATAGTATTGTCGCTTTCGTAGTCGGCAAGTTCGCCGTCATCTGCGGCGTGAACACGTTCGATAGCGGCAGGCTCTTTTGACTGGTTTGCGAAAAATAAAACCGCTCCGACCAAAGCGCCGACAAAAAGTACGCCTATAAGTATCGGCAGGATATCTGATTTAAACTTGTTCTTTTTCATTGTACAGTCCTTCTTATCATGTATGGGTTGTTTACCTGAACCGGTCATTGTGAACCGAAATCAAGTATTAATCATTATAATAAAAATAATAAGGAGTGTCAAGCGCGGAGGAACGCCATTTTTCCGATTCTTCTTGCATTATCGTCTGCGATGTGTTAGAATAAGGAAACATTATCGGCAGGGCTCATCTGTCCTGTCAGAACGGAGGAATTAAGCATGGGAAACAAAGGAAAGTATTATTTAACCACAGCGATCACCTATACATCGGGTAAACCACATATCGGAAATACCTACGAGGTGGTTCTCGCCGATGCGATCGTTCGCTTTAAAAGATTTCAGGGTTACGATGTGAGGTTCCAGACCGGAACCGACGAACACGGCCAGAAGGTGGAGCTGAAGGCGGCTGAGGCCGGTGTCACACCGAAGGAGTTCGTAGATGGTGTAGCCGGAGAGATAAAGAGGATCTGGGATTTGATGAACACCTCCTATGATCGTTTCATCCGCACGACGGATCCCGATCACGAGGAGCAGATTAAAAAAATGTTCAGAAAGCTCTATGAGCAGGATGATATATATAAAGGTGAATACGAGGGACTCTACTGTACTCCGTGTGAGTCGTTTTTTACACAGAGCCAGCTTGTCGACGGCAAGTGCCCGGATTGCGGACGCGAGGTTCAGCCGGCAAAAGAAGAGGCGTACTTTTTGAGACTCAGCAAATACCAGGATCGTCTTGCAAAGCATATTGAGGAGCATCCGGAGTTTATCCAGCCTGAGTCCCGTAAAAATGAGATGGTAAACAATTTCATCAAGCCGGGTCTGCAGGATCTGTGCGTATCGCGTACAAGCTTCAAATGGGGTATCCCGGTAGACTTTGATCCGGGACATATCGTGTACGTGTGGCTGGACGCGCTCAGCAACTATATCACCGGCGTAGAGTATGATGCCGACGGAAATCACGGTGAGCTTTACAGATACTGGCCTGCCGATCTTCACCTGATCGGAAAGGATATTCTCAGATTCCATACGATTTACTGGCCGATCATGCTCATGGCTTTGGATGTGCCTTTGCCGAAGCAGGTATTCGGTCATCCGTGGCTTCTTACGAACAATGACAAGATGAGCAAGAGTAAAGGAAATGTGATCTACGCAGATGACCTTGTGGATATATTCGGTGTCGATGCGGTCAGATATTTCCTTGTTCATGAGATGCCTTTCGATAATGACGGAAGTATCACCTGGGAGCTTGTGGTAGAGAGAAACAACTCAGATCTTGCAAACGTTTTAGGTAACCTTGTAAATCGTACCATCTCCATGAGCAACAAGTATTTCGACGGAGTTGTTGCGGATAAGGGTGTGACAGAGCCTGTTGATGATGATCTGAAAGCAGTTGCAAATGCGACACCGGGTAGGGTTTCCGAAAAAATGGACAAGCTCCGTGTGGCAGATGCGATCACCGAGATTTTTACGTTGCTTAAGCGCTGCAATAAATATATAGATGAGACCGAGCCGTGGGTTCTTGCTAAGGATGATTCAAAAAAAGATCGTCTTGCAACAGTGCTTTACAATCTGATAGAGGGTATCAGGATCAGTGCAAACCTTCTCTCTTCGTTTATGCCTGAGACAGCTGAAAAGATTCTTGCTCAAATAAATGCCAAGGCCTGTGATCTCGATGAGCTTTTGGAAAAAGGCTTCGGACAGTATGTATCCGGCACAAAGGTTACTGATTCTCCGGAGATTTTGTTCCAGAGACTTGATGTAAACGAGGTCATGGATAAAGTATTAGCGCTGGAGGGTGCGCAGGAAGGCAGTGCGCCGCAGGATGGCTCAGATGAAGAGGGTATCGATATAGAGGCTAAGCCTGAGATCTCCTATGATGACTTTATGAAAATGCAGTTTCAGGTTGGTGAGATCATCGAGTGTAGGGAAGTTGAGAACTCCAAAAAGCTCCTTTGCTCACAGGTTCGTATCGGATCTACGACACGTCAGATTGTCTCCGGTATCAAAAAATGGTATTCCGCCGAAGAGATGGTAGGAAAAAAAGTCATGGTGCTTGTAAACCTAAAGCCGGCCAAGCTCGCAGGAGTACTTTCCGAAGGTATGCTTTTATGTGCCGAGGATGCAGACGGAAATGTAGTGCTTATGACTCCTGAGAAAAACGTTGTGTCAGGCGCTGAGATCTGCTGATCGAACAGTTATTTTTATCATAAAAAAGGATGAATAATAACATGATTTTTGATACTCATGCACACTATGATGATGAGGCATTTGATACAGACCGGGAAGAGATACTTTCCGGTCTGTCTTCACATAATATCGGCCATGTTGCAAATATCGGAGTCGATATACCTACGTCAAAAGACTCATTATTGTTAGCGAAAAAATATGACTTTATTTATGCTGTTATAGGATTCCATCCAAGCGAAACAAAACAGATGAGCGAAGACGATATAGATTGGCTCACAGAACATGCATCAAAAGAGAATAAAGTAGTTGCTATAGGTGAGATAGGACTTGATTATCATTGGTCCGAGTCGGAGGAGGAAAACAAAAATCAACAGCATTGGTTTGCTCGTCAGATCGCGCTCGCAAAGGAGACAGGATTACCGATAGTAGTACACAGTCGTGACGCTGCACAAGACACTTTGAATATCATAAGGGAAGAAAATGCAGCTGAGTGCGGTGGCATCATTCATTGTTACTCCTACTCTGCGGAGCAGGCTCGTCAGTATGTGGATATGGGTTTTTATATCGGCGTAGGCGGGGTGATCACATTCAAAAATGCCCGCAAGCTGATCGAAACAGTAGAGGCTATCCCACTGACAAGTATAGTGCTCGAAACCGACTGTCCATACCTCGCACCCGAACCTCACAGAGGCAAAAGAAATGACTCATCACTCCTTCCTTTAGTTGCAACTAAAATCTCTGAAATTAAGGGAGTATCAGTAGATGAGATCATAAGAATAACAACAGAAAATGCATATAATGTATACAGAATAAATAAGTAACTGTTTAACTGTTTTACCATCTGTAGCTAAGGGTTGTCTGATGTTTTTATGAGGGACCTGTCGGATACGTCAGTGCGTAGGCACCGTATTTTGGTGCCATGCACTGCTACGTATCCGAATGGCGAAAGCGGAGTCCCGAATGAAAACATCAGACACCCGGGCGGATGTCTTTAGGAGTATTTAATGGATTATATTTCATCAACCTACGATCTTATAAAGCGATACGACGTGCGCGCTCGCAAGCGCTTCGGTCAGAACTTCTTAACCGATCCCCGTGTTCTTGACAAAATAATCGCGGCCGCTGATGTGACGAAGGATGATTTTGTTCTCGAGATCGGTCCCGGTCTCGGTACACTCACCAGGGCGCTTTGCGACCACGCAGGTCATGTGCTCGCGGTCGAGTTGGATTTCGATCTGGCAGATATCATTGAGCAGGAACTGATCCCTGCCTATGACAATCTTGAACTCATAACCGGGGATATCCTTAAGCAGGATATCGGTGAGATCGCCGATCAAAAAAATGAAGGTCATCCCATAAAGGTTGTAGCCAATCTCCCCTACTACATCACCACGCCGATCCTTATGGAGCTTTTAGAGACTAAAGCTCCGGTTGAGAGTATCACCGTCATGGTGCAAAAAGAGGTGGCGGACCGAATGATGGCAAAGCCCGGAGACAAAGACTGCGGAGCGATCTCTCTCGCCGTGCAGTATTATGCTGATATTTACCTTGCGGCAAATGTCCCACCGAACTGTTTTACTCCCAGACCGAGAGTGGCTTCGGCAGTGATCAGACTTACAACCAGACAGACTCCCCCGGTGGAGACGAAAAACGAAAAGCTTATGTTTGGGCTTATAAAGGCTGCCTTTGCTCAGAGAAGAAAGACTTTAGTGAACGCGGTTTCGGGCAGTGCGTGGCTTGATATCGATAAAGAGCGTATCCAGAATGCGATCGAAAAAATGGGGCTTTCTCCTACCGTAAGAGGTGAGAAGCTTGACCTTGCAGCGTTTGCCGGACTTGCCGATCATCTGTCCTGAGAAGTACAGATCAGCAGCCGAGTCGCGAAACTTTACGAAATTGCGAGGATTTCTTTGACTTTTTTCTGCTTTCATAGTAAAATACTATCATGACACATTTACATATGAAGAAAAAAATCAGAATAACTCTCATCACAGGGGCTATGCTCCTGTTTTTGTGCTGTTTTGCGGTGGGTTGCGAAGAGGAAAAGGAAAAAGAGAAAGTCTCACTTTCCATATGGGCAACCGAAGCCAAGATGGATATGATGGATGGGTTCATGAAGGATTTCATCGCGCTTCATAAGGACGAAGCAGATATAGAGTACAAGATAAGCAGAGAGGATGAGGATACATGCAGGGAGACCATCCTTGCAAATCCCGACGGAGCACCTGATGTTTTTGCCTTTGCCGATGATCAGCTCGATGATCTGAAGAACGCCGGCGTCCTGCACGAGTTTGACAAGAATGCCGATGAGGCACTGAAGCCGTTCGGAGGAAAAGGCTCCGTGGCATATGAATCGGTGGTTCGTGACGGGAAGGTTTATGCTTATCCCGAAACCGGAAACGGATATTTTCTCTACTACAACAAGAGCTACTACGGTGAAGGGGATGTAAAAAGCCTTGAGCGTATGGTTCAGGTAGCGGCTGATATAAATAAAAAAGTTTGTATGTACCTGGGAAGCGGATGGTATCTGTATTCGTTTTTCAAAGGCGCCGGGCTTGAGTTAAAGCTCGATGATACCGGTAAGAAAAATATCTGCAACTGGAATGCGACAGATACTCCGCATACGGGATTATCAGTGGCTGAGTCGCTTTCGGCCATTTGTGCCAAGAGAAGTTTTGTTTCACTTGAGGATGAAGGACTTATCGAGGGGATAAAAGACGGTTCCATCATCGCATGTGTCAGTGGTGCGTGGAATGCCGATGCGATCAAGCAGGCCTGGGGAGATGATTATGCCGCGACGAAGCTTCCGACCTTTACCGTAGACGATCAGAACGTACAGATGGCGAGCTTTATGGGATACAAGGTCCTCGGGATCGGAGCAAAAACAAAGCATCCCAAGTGGAGTGAACAATTCGTCGAGTTTGTAACATCAAAAGAAAACCAGGTCAAAGAGTTTGAAACCGTCGGAGAGGTTCCGGCGAATCATGAGGTCGAAGAGCTTAACGCCGTCAAAAAAGCACCGGCGGTTATGGCTTTATCTGCTCAGTCAGAGTTTGCAACACTTCAAAGGGTCGCAGCACCGTTTTGGGATGCGGCGGCGCAGTTTGGTAATGTTTTAGCCAGCGGCAATCCCGATAAGGTTGATCTTCAGGTGTTGCTTAACGATATGGTAAGAGGAATCACAGAATGAAAAAAAGAAAGAAAAATGACATCAGGCCGGGAAATCTAAAGACCAATGATCTGAGACGAAACAGACTTTCGTTTCGGATTGCTTTGATTACCATCGTATCCGCTGTTTTTTCTATAGTTGCCGTAACTTTGGTGTACGGAAGCATGAAAAACCTGATCCGCGATTACAATGATATAGTTGATGTCGAGCTGGTCAACGCCGAATATATGGATGATGTTATGGTAGGAGTGTATGAGCATCAGGCCATCATTTTTCACCATATGGCAGAGGTCAGTCCGTCCAAAAAGAGAGATCTTTTGGCTCAGGCAGATGAGGTTGAGTCGCAGTTAAAGACCACTATGAAGCTCTTTGAGGGGAATGTCCGCGGCTCCGAATATGAGGTCGGATATCATGATCTGTTCTCACTGATGTCAAGCTACATGCACAATGTTAAAAATGTCGTGGATCTGAGTAAGCGCGGCGAGATGCAGAGTGCTTACTATACGATGCATACAAGTCTTGAGCCGATCGTCACAAAAATGAATGATCAGATAGACAAGATGGACAAGGCGATAAGTAAGGATACAAAAGAGCTTACGCAGGAGATGAAAAGGTCCTCGGATTTTATGCGTCTGGTAACTCGTATCCTGATCGTTTTGATGGTGCTGGCATCGTTCTTTACGGTTTCATATTGCTTAAGGATTTCCGAAGAGATGATAAGCAGAGATCTTCTCACGGGAGTATCAAACTTTGACAAGCTTATCCGTGTCGGTGAGAAGATGAAAAATCGCAAGAAAAATCGTCTCACTGATTATTCGGGACTTGCCATCAGTATCAAAGACTTTAAGTTTATAAATCAGGAGTACGGCTCCGTAGTAGGAGATGTGGTGCTCAAGGGATATGCTACGATACTCGGCAGCTATCTCAGACACAATGAGATCATCGCCAGAAACGGCGGAGATAACTTCATCGCGCTTATCGAAAAAGACCATGTCGATGAATTTTTGAGAAAGATAAATAAAGTCCCCGTGGATGTCGGTGAAAAGCTCGGCCTTACGCTTACCAGCCGTTGCGGTATATATCAGATAAATGACGAGGACTCCATATACGATGTCATAAATGCCGGACTCATCGCGGTAGGTGAGACACGTCTTTCCGGAGCGAAGGATTATGTTTGGTTCAGACAGGAACGTCGAGATGAGATGATCCGTCAGAAGGATATCCTCAACGGATATCACAAGGCTATCGACGAGGAGGAATTCGTCGTTTATTATCAGCCGAAGGTAAACTTAAAAACAAGGACGCTTTGCGGTTGCGAGGCTTTAGTCCGTTGGATAAGAAACGGAGAGATGGTCCCGCCGGGATCGTTTATTCCGGTCCTTGAAAACGACGGAAAGGTTCAGGAGCTCGACTTCTATGTGTTTGACAAGGTGTGCAGAGATATAGGCGACTGGCAAAGAAGAGGTATCCAGCCGGTCAGGGTTTCTTCAAACTTTTCAAAGCTTCATCTGCACAACAAAGGCTTTGTAGATGATGTGCTTTCCGTAGTGGATAAGCACGGAGCGGATCCGTATTATTTGGAAGCTGAGCTTACGGAGTCGTCGGGTTATGAGGACCTCGATGCGATGAAGTACTTTGTTTCCGAGATGAGAGAGGCTGGAATCCATACATCCATGGATGACTTCGGAACCGGTTATTCATCCCTCTCACTTCTTCGTGATATCGACATGGATGTGATCAAGCTCGATCGTACATTCCTGCGTGATGAAAACGATGCAAAGGAAGAAAAGATGGTCGAGAACATCGTAAAGATGATCCACGATCTCGACAGAAAGGTTATCTGCGAGGGTGTAGAGACAGAGGAGCAGGTAGAGTTTTTGAAGAGAGTCGGATGTACGATGGCTCAGGGATTTTTGTTTGACAGACCTTTATCCAGAGAAGAATTTGAGAAGAGACTTATCAATCCGTATTATTCATAAAACAGGTGATAGTGTAAATGGCTAAGTATATATATAAAACAGTCGGACTGATCCTCATTTTTTTCGGCGCGCTGTTTTTCTTCGGACAGCAGATGAAGACCAATTATGAGGTTTCGGGCGAGCAGGTAAAGATTGAAAAAGAATCCTTCCCCGTGCTCATGATGGAGACCCAGGGACACCTGATAAATCCCATGTACGGTTATGCTGCCCCGATGTCTGCAAACGTCATCAGAGAATCTATCACACCTGTTGACCAGTCAAAAACCCTCACACTCCACATAGAAGGTGGGAAAAGCCGGATCACCGAGCTTACCTACAGTATTATCGACAGGGAGAGTGCGGAGGTATATGATACACAATCCATCAAAGGCTTTACCTCGGATCAGAAGGAGGTAAGGCTTGTCTTGACTTATGCGATGGCTACGTCGACCGAGTATATCATGGACATAGCCGGCAAGCTTGATGACGGAAGACAGGTTCACTATTACACCAGACTCAAATATTATCTCGAGGATTCCAACCTTGAAAAAAAGCTTGCGTTCGTAAAAGAATTCCATAAAAATACTTTCCAGAAAAATAAGATTGAAGACGTCGCTAAGTATCTTGAGCCGAACCTTGAAAGCAGCAACTCGACGCTTGCCAAGGTTACCATCAGATCGAGTTCGGATCTGGTCACATGGGCAGGTATGAGCCCAAAGATAATCTCCGATGAGTATATCACTATCAGAGAATACAACATGGAAACCGCCTGCGTTCAGTACAACTATTTTGTTCGTGCAAATACCAATTCCGGAACCGAGAATTATCACATAAAGGAGAGCTACCGTGTTCGTCATATACCCGGTCAGGATTTCCTTTTGAACTTTGAAAGAACCATGGAGGCTGAGTTCGATACTGACGTAGCAAATATCTCGAACTCACAGCTTAAGCTTGGTATCACAGCGAAGACAGGAGGAAAGCTTCTCCCCACAAAGAACGCAAAGGGCTTATATTTCGCCAGAAATGATGAACTTTATTATTATGATATGGCACAAAACACGATGAAGTCCATTTACCGTGTTTACAGTGAGGATGCGGATTATCTTTTGCATGCATACGATGAGAACGAGATAAGACTCATCGCTACGGACGAGGAGGATGCACTGTTTTTTGCGGTGCTCGGATATCAGCCGAGAGGAACCTACGAAGGCGATGTCTGCATCACTCTGTATCGTTACAAGCCTGACGGTTCGATCGAGGAACTGGTAAATCTGCCGATGGAAACTTCATACAAGCAGCTCTCGATAGATTTTGACAATTACTGTTATGTTTCGCCTCGAGACGTGTTTTATTTCACCGTGGCAAACACTGTTTATGCGTACAATATTTCCGGGCAGAGACTCGAGATACTTCAGAAGAATGTAAAAGATTTATCCTTCATGACTATGGAGAGTTCAAATTGTTATGTATGGTCGTCATCGCTTTCGAAGGGCTACGGAGATTCCATAACTATCTACAATCTTGAAAACGATGAACACCAGCTTATTCGCTCGCCCTCAGAGGATGAATACATCCGACTTTTGGGGACGATCGAGAACAACGTAGTGTACGGATTTGTAAAAAAAGATGATATAAAAAGACAGCCTGACGGAACTAAAGTGATCCCTTGTCATAAGCTTCTTATCAGTGAGATCTCCGGAAAAGTGGTCAAGACTTACGAGAAGGAAGATACCTACATAAGAGATGCCGTAGGATCCGGAAACGTCGTAAATATTCAGCTGTGTAAAAAGTCGGGCGACGAGTATAAAAATGTGGGCAAGGACTCCATACTTAACAGGTCCTCCATCAAGGCATCCAAGTTTTCTTATACCTCAAGACTTACCAATAAATCGCTGACTGAGTGGTATATAAGATTCCCGTCAACCTTTACCATGCCGGGAAAGATAAAAAAGAATGAAGCGCCCGAGCTTGTCAAAACAAATAACAGGATGCTTCGATTAGAGGCTCCCGATGTTATGAACTATTATGTTCTTTCAATGGGAAAAATAACAAAATCATTTGAGGATGTAGGCAAAGCGATAAAGGAAGCCGACAAACAGATGGGAGTCGTGATATCGGGCGACCATAAAGTCGTGTGGGAAAGAAGCGGCGCATTTAACCAGAACAACTTAGGTGATCTGACGCTCGTCAAATCAAGGGGAGATTCCGTATCAAATCTTGCTGCCTGTGCGGCGATGGTCATCTCTCAGGCAAGTGATGATGTGGTGTCCGCAGAGGAGCTTACCTCACAGAATAATACTCCTTATGAGATGCTCGAGGATCACCTTGCTCATCCGCTGAACCTGAAGGGATGCACCTTAGATCAGGTAATATACTTTGTAAGTAACAATAAACCGGTGATCGCCATGACCTATGATAATAAGGGTGTAGTCATCGCCGGATATACGCTAAAGGAGCTTATCATCTACGATCCCGATCTCGGTAAAAGAAAGGTGAGCAGAGCAGAGTTTAAAGATTTCTTCAAGAAAAAGGGCAACAGATTCTTCAGCTATATGGCTTAGTATTATCTTGTCGCCCTATGATGTGCGCTACATCAATCGCCATCCGCTGTGGTATTTGTTTTTGATCGTCTGGCGTTGCTTTTTGCCCCAACCGAGCGGATAACCATCGACGCAGATAAGGATCAGTCCGTCGTTTTCATCCGATCCTTCTGCGGATATTGTCTCGCCTTTTAAGTATCTTATCACTCTGTCGTCATCCGCACTCAGATTAAGGATGTTATCGTATTCATCGGATCTTATTGCCATCGCCAGAGCCTGGCTCGGTTCGAATCTTTTCTTTTTGCATTCGCCTAAAAATAACCCCTTTCTCAAGAAGGAAAGTCCCTTCGCCTCGGGGATGTTTTTATCGTAAAAAAGCATCCCTTCATGTGACTCGATATCTTTGGTATCCATATTGATTTTTAAGTGGGATCTAAACTCTTCAAACGAAGCCAGATCTTCCTTTGATATCTTCTTTTTATTTGACTTATTATTTCTTTTGGAAGAAGCGATATCGGTGTGAGTTTCGTCGGATTCTTCCATGTGAAAAAGAGCAAGAAAATGTCCTTCTCCGTCCATCTTGTGTGGGAAAATACGGACACATTTTTCGAGGTCACTTATTCCGTTTTTTACTACATCCGGACGTCCCTTTGCAAAGCCTTCATAAGGTGCTATATCACAAAGTGACAGCCTCTTATCAAGGCGAAGTATTTCCATCACTGTTTCTTCATCCTCAAGAGGAGAAAAGGTACAGGTCGAATACAAAAGATAGCCGCCCGGAGCAAGCATTAAAACAGCATATTTTACGATATCTTTTTGCATGGCTGCATACTTTTTCGGACTGTCTGTATCCCATGCTTTTATCATGTCGGGATCCTTACGAAACATCCCTTCTCCCGAGCATGGTGCATCGATAAGTATTCTGTCAAAATATCCATTAAAAAAGCGTGAAAGTTTCTCGGGATACTCGGTTGTAATAAGTGAGTTTCTGACTCCGAAAAGCTCTATATTTTTTTGAAGTGCTTTTGCTCGTTTTGCAGATATATCATTCGCTACAAGTAATCCCGTGCCAGCAAGCTTTGCGGCAAGCTCCGTCGACTTTCCACCGGGGGCCGCGCACAGATCGAGTACTTTGTTATCACGACTTACCGGGATCCTTGATGCGGGTGTCATGGCCGAGGGATCCTGCAGATAATATAGCCCCGCAAAATAATAAGGATGCTTGGCGGGCTGATATAAATCTCCGTCATAAAAATAACCGTTATCTATGTAGGGAATTTTAGTGATCGGAAACGGGCATATTTTTTCAAACTCCGCAGTTGAGATCTTGAGGGTATTCACCCTGAGTCCGTAAAGACGCGGTTTTGAAAACGCATCTATATAAGCCGGATACTCATCTCCAAGCAGTGCCTTCATTTTATCGGTGTAGTCGGTAGGTAACTTCAACTTATCAATCCCTTTCAAACAGATTTTTAACCAATTATACAAAAAATGCCTTTCGTTTGCAAGGAATTTCGATTTTTCTTGCATTATTCGGTGCATTGTGGTATAATGACGCTTGTGCCATTTCATAGGAAATGACAGATTATACAGGTTATATGGGAAGGACAGAAGGGGCTTTCTCGGAATGGAGGACAAAATGAAAAGATTAATGGCAATCGTACTGACATTGATAATGTGTACGGCTATGATCGCGGGTTGCGGCAGCGACTCTTCGGGTGAGAAAAACGATACCGGTTCGAAGAGTGCATCCACGAATGAGGCTGCTTCGGCCGGTGTTCTTAAGGTGATCGATGTCGATCTTTCCGATGAGCAGTATGCATTCGGCGTTGATAAGGATCAGACAGATCTTCTTGAGCAGGCAAATGCTTTTATCAAGGAGATACAGGACAACGGTGAGTTTGACAGGATCTGCAACAACTACTTCGGTGACGGTCAGCCGGTGCCGGTAGAGAGTGCGGTTGAGGATTCATCAAAGGATCAGCTTGTCGTAGCTACAAACGCAGGCTTTGAGCCGTTTGAGTATACAAAGGGCGATAAGTATCTGGGTATCGATATGGAGATCGCAAAGGCATTTGCAGACAAGCTTGGCAAAGAACTCGTGATAGCAAATATGGATTTTGATGCGGTTTGTCTTGCGGTAGGTCAGCATAAATGCGATATCGCGATGGCGGGACTGACTATCAAGGAGTCACGTAAAAAGTATGTTACATTTACTGATCCGTACTACAACGCTTCTCAGCGTCTTATCGTCAAGAGCGATGATACCGAGTTTGATTCGATGAAGGATGCGGATTCGATAAACAAAGCTTTGATGGGCAAGGATTCATCGGTAAAGATCGGAGTTCAGAACGGTACTACCGGCCAGCTTTACTGCGAGGGTGATGATGAGGCCGGATTCAAGAAGCTTCCTACACAGGCAGTCGGTTATAAAAACGGCTCGCTTGCCTGCCAGGATCTGATAAACGGAAACTTAAACTATGTGATCATTGATTCAGCTCCGGCAAAGTGCATCACCGATGCTTTGAATGCACAGAATCAGTAAAAGTAAAAAGAGAGAAAGATTATGGGAAATTTTGGACAAAAATGGGATCAGTTTGTTGAGATCTTTACAAACTACGGCGGCTCGGATAAGGTGATCGAGGGTCTTAAAAATACCCTTATCATCGCCGTTGCCGGACTACTGATCGGAATACTGATCGGCATGCTGATAGCCGCGGTACGTGTGGTACCCAAATATAGGCTTTTACCCAGAATACTGAACGGTATCTGCTCCTTTTATGTAGGTTTGTTTCGCGGTACCCCTATGGTGGTTCAGTTATTGATTTTTTACTACGTTCTTTTACCTCTTCTCGGTATCAAGATGACGAGTGTGGCGGTGTCGATCCTGGTGTTCGGTCTGAACTCCGGAGCCTATGTATCCGAGATCATGCGAAGCGGAATCCAGTCGATCGATCCCGGACAGATGGAGGCGGGAAGAGCGGTCGGACTTTCCTTTGCGACCACCATGCGTATGATAGTCATACCGCAGGCTGTGAAAAATATCCTGCCGACACTCGGAAACGAGTTTATCATGCTGATAAAGGATACCTCGGTAGTGAGCTTTGTAGGTGCGACCGACCTTTATACTGCATTTAACTACATTGGTACAAACAGCTATGAGTTTATGGTTCCTTATCTGGTGATGGCAGCGATATACATCGTGTTGGTTGTTATCATCAGTATCGGTATCAAGATTACGGAAAGGAGCCTGAGAAAAAGTGATAGACGTAATTGAATTAAAGAAAAGCTTCAGGGGCGAGCCTGTTTTATCAGGTGTGAACCTGCATGTGGACAAGGGAGATATCGTAGTTATCACAGGACCATCGGGTTCCGGTAAAAGCACGCTGCTGCGCTGCTTAAACTGTATGGAGGATCCCGACGGCGGACAGATTATTTTTAACGGAGTGGATATCGCGGATATGAGCGTGGATATAAATATCCATCGCCGCCACATGGGTATGGTGTTTCAGCATTTTAACCTGTTCAACAACAAAACAGTATTGCAGAATATATCACTTGCCCCCGCATATGTCAGGATACATGATAAGTCCGAAAAAATCAAAAAAAAGATGATCGTTGCCGAGGAAAACGCAAAAGCTCTTCAGCTGCTTGAAAGGATCGGCTTAGAGGATAAAGCAGGTGCTTATCCTTCTACTCTTTCCGGAGGACAGAAGCAGCGTGTGGCGATAATTCGTGCATTGGCGATGAATCCGGATGTGATCCTTTTTGATGAGCCGACATCCGCCCTCGATCCCGAGATGGTCGGTGAGGTTTTGGATCTTATGAAGGAGCTTGCAAAGGAAGGTATGACGATGATCATCGTCACCCATGAGATGGGCTTTGCAAAAGAGGTTGCGAATCGTGTTCTTTTTATCGATGAAGGACAGATAAAGGAGGATCGTCCTCCGAAGGAGTTCTTCGATGATCCGCATGACCCTCGTTTGAAAGAATTTTTATCAAAAGTATTATGATTGGAGGATAGTGTTGTTATGAACCCTATTGAAAAAAGAGACATTGCGATCTCAGTAGTTTTATCGATCATCACACTTGGAATCTATGCCCTGTACTGGATGTATCAGATTTCCGAGGATGTAAACGCGTTGGTAGGAAGACAGTGGCACTGCTCGAGCGGAATCGTTATCCTGCTTACCATAGTTACCTTCGGAATCTACGGTATTTACTGGTGGTATATGGCAGGACAGGCGCTTGATGAGTATATCGTTTCAAAAGAAAGCGGAATGCCGGGAAGTCGCGGTGTGGTTTATCTTGTGCTTTCGATCTTCGGACTCAGTATCGTAAGCCTTGCTCTTTGCCAGAATGAACTGAATGCAAGAGCTACCATCGCTTGACAACTCATGTGTTAAAATGTAAAATATAAGAAGGAGGTTATGCTTATGTTTTGTAGAAATTGTGGAACAGAAAACGAGGACAATGCCAAGTTCTGTCGCAACTGCGGACTCCCGATAGTTCCCGCTGAGGAAACTGTCATCCCGGAGACGAGTGTACAGAGCGAGGATGTGACAGAAGAAGTTGAAAATGCAGCCGAGCAGGCTTCGGAGAGCGCAGCTACTGACGGCACTGCGACAGATTTCCAGTCCGCGCCCGAACCACAGCAGGTTCCGCCGAATTACGGACAGTACGCTCAGCAGGGCCAGCCGTATGGTCAGCCGTATGGTCAGCAGCCGTATGGCCAGCCGTACCAGCCGCCTAAACCGAAGACAACATATACTGCTCAGGCGATAGTATCTATGATACTCGGAATCGTTTCTATCGTATGCTGCTGCTCCTGTATCCCGGGGCTCGGATGCGGTATAGCAGCCATATGTCTTGCGGTTTCCGAGAAAAACAAAGGACGCAGCAACGGTATGGTGATCGCCGGATTGGTTTGCGGTATCGTAGGCGCTTCCATCAGTTCGATCTATCTTGTATTGGCTATCATTTCCGGTAGCTTTGCGGACTTTTTTGGATCACTCAGTCGCGGAAGCATTGAGGAAGCGTTTGAGGATATTTTTGGTAATGTCAGATTCAGATTCTGATATACCGCGTTTTAGTTTGAATGTAGTTAAGGGGCGCCCCGTTTGGGACGCCTCGTATTGTACTTAAGAGAAGAGGTTTTATGAGTGAGACACTTTTTGCGGACGGACAGATCGTCGCATTTACGGTACTTTTGGCCATCAGTGTTTTAGTACCGATCATCATGTTTGTTTGGTATTATATGAAAAAAAAGGCAAAGCTTGCCTCATACTTTATCGGGTTTGTGGGCACCGTCCTTATGGTAGCGGGTAAGTATCTGCTTGACACATTTTTTGTGAGTATGCTCGGACTTGGAGAGTATCTGGATCCAAAGATCCATCCTGTATATACTGCTCTTTACGCGGCTGTGACCACGGGACTTTTGATGATCATATCCACATATGTGATCATGAAGTTCGCCATGGACGGCAGGGAAGGCAAGGAAAATGCTTTATTGCTTTTGATCGGGAAGGCAGGGCTTTATCTGGTCATGTACGGAGCCGTGACGGAGATGACCTATATGAGTGTGGCAAATACGGTAAACGATATGGGGCTTGACAAATACATATCTCAGCTGTCGGATCCTGCTATCAGAGACAGCCAGAGGGTTGCCGTGCAGGCGTTGGCATCAAGACCTGTTACGGAGATAGTGACAGAGGGGGCTTTGCAGGTATTATTGTTTGTCCTTCATATCGCTTTGGGAATCCTTGTTTACATGAGGATGCATAAGTCAAAGGATGTATTGTCGGATGAGAAGTTAGAGCATATCAAAAAAGAGGGAAGGGATATAGCCTGGTATGAAAAAAGGCGCGAGGGTATGCTCAGTCTTGCGATCATCGTGCAGATTTTGAGTCTGATCCCGTTCTGTCTTTTGCAGGTAAATATCGGTATAGATCTCGCTATACTCTATCTTCTTGCGGATATTATCCTGACACTGGCAGCGGGATTTGGAAGCTATGCCATGTATAAACAGTTGAAGTAGTTTTGGCTACTTTGGAAAGGAGGGTTTTTATGGGACTGTATAATTCGCTTTTACAGTATATATCCAGGCAGATGGTGCCTATGCACATGCCCGGGCACAAGAGAAATCCTTACTTTCGAATGGAGAATCCTTATTCCATAGACATCACCGAGGTTGACGGGATGGATGATCTGCACGAACCGACCGGAGTGATAAAGGATCTCATGGAGAGATTTACTCAGTATTATGAGACCAGATCGACTTATCTTTTAGTAAACGGTTCCACCTCCGGCAACATGATCGCCATCGCATCATCGTGCAACAGGGGAGATGTGATCGTGACGGATGCAAACTGTCATCGCTCGGTCAACAATGCAGTCGATCTTTTAGGACTGAAGCAGGTCAGGATAGTAAGACCTTTTCTTGATGAAAAGTACAAGATTCCCGGACCGATCGATCCCGATGAGGTTGATGATCTTTTTCATCATCTGGCGAAGGCCGGCAGGACTCCCGCGGCCATCGTGATAACCTCACCGACATATGAGGGGGTTGTAAGTGATATCAAAAAAATAGCTGAGATCGTACATCATTACGGTACCGTGCTCATAGTAGACGAGGCTCACGGGGCTCATCTTACATTGGCTGCACACACGGCCGGACTGAAGCTTGAGTGGCCTACACCTGCCACGAAGCTTGATGCGGATTTTGTTATAGAGTCTTTGCATAAAACTCTTCCGACTCTCACGCAGACGGCGATCCTTCACAGGTGTTCGGACAGAGTAAGTGATGACACCGTGATGAAGTATCACGATACATTTATAACCAGTTCTCCGTCATATGTGCTTATGTCGAGCATGGATCAGTGTATGGAATGGCAGGAGAGTCTCGGTATCAGAGCATTTTTACAATACGATAAATACCTCAAAGAGGTTTACGAGGCGGCGGTAAAGACCAAGACCGGAGCCGACGGGGTGCACAGGCCGGGTATGCATCTTTACCCCATCTCCGGCAGAGACCCGTCGAAGCTTTTACTTTTGGGAGACGGCCCGACACTGGGTGGTCAGCTTCTGGGGCACAGGATCGAGCCGGAGAGGATCTGCGACAATTACGTTATACTTATGACATCCCCGGGTGATGCGAAGGAAAATCTTAAATATCTGACTACGCTGAGTCTGATGTAACAGGAGGACAGTATGGACGGTTTGATGTATATAGTGATGGGAAAGAGCGCTACGGGGAAGGATACTCTGTATGCAAAGATATTAAAGACTCACCCCGAGCTTGCGCCGGTGATACCGTATACTACGAGGCCTATCAGAGAGGGAGAGCGTGACGGAGAAGAGTATCACTTTGTGGATATCGATACGATGCAGAGGATGAAGAGTGAGAAAAGGATCATCGAAAGTCGTTGTTATCATACGGTGAAAGGTGACTGGTACTACTTCACCGCTGCGGATGAGCAGCTTGAAGGAAGCAAAGATCATATCATGATCACGACCTTAGAGGGTTACGAGCAGATAAGGGATTACTTCGGTGAGGATAAGGTCATACCGATCTATATAGAGGTATCCGATGTCACTCGTATCGAGAGAGCCATCGGTCGTGAGAAAAAAGAGGATAAACCATGCATCGCCGAGGTCTGCAGAAGGTACCTGGCAGACGACGAGGATTTTTCCGAGGACAAGCTTAAAAATGACGGGATCATAAGGCGTGTGACCAATGAAGACCTAGATGAAGCGATGGCACAGATCGGGAGCTTATTATTGACTAAGGGCAGCAAAATATGATATAATAATACGGTTAGGATAGGAGGTGATCGTTTGGATAATATCCGTATAGATGCCATGCAGCAGGTCAATCAGACACCTGAAGCAAAGCAGGCGCGTGAATCAGACGATCAGTTCCGATTCACCCTTATGAGCAAGATAGAAGAGGACGGTCTTGCCGAGCGACTTGAGGGGATGATGAAGGAGATCACCCAGCAGGGCAAAAAGCTCGGTAAACGTATGGATATCCGCGATATGAAGCATTATCGCACGCTCATCAAGGAGTTTCTTAATGAGGTAGTAAACAGATCGCATAAGTTCTCCAGAGAGAACTTTCTTGACCGCAGAGGTCGGCACAGAGTGTACGGCATGATCAAAAAGGTCGATGAAGCGCTGGACGAGCTTGCGAGCGAGCTGATAAAGGATGAAAAGGATTCGATAGCGATTCTTGACAAGGTTGACGAGATAAGAGGTCTTTTGCTTGATATCATGACTTGAAAAGGAGAATGCCATGTTTTCGTTTTCGGAAATAGTAGGCCACGAGGAGATCAAAACGCATCTCCGGGAAGCCATCAAAAAAAAGAACCCATTTCACGCATATATCTTTGACGGAGATGTGGGCGTGGGCAAGGAGACCATGGCCAAAACCTTTGCGGCGGGTCTTTTATGTCGGGATGAAAAGGGACATGAAAAACCCTGTAAGGAGTGTATCACCTGCAGGCAGATAGAGTCGGAGAGTATGCCGGATGTGATCTGGGTGACCAGAGCAAAGACGGACTACGGTATCGATGAGATAAGGGAACAGGTGATTGGCACGGTGGACATACGTCCTTACACCGGGCCGTTTAAGGTATATATTATCCCGGAGGCGGAGAGACTTAACGAAGCGACTCAGAATGCTCTTTTAAAAACGCTTGAGGAGCCACCCGAATATGTGGTGATCATCCTTTTGACGTCAAACATATCAGAGCTTCTTCCGACGATCCAGTCAAGATGTCTGACGCTCGAGTTCCATCCGCTGTCAACAAGCACGGTTGAGGATTTTCTCATAACACAGTGCGGTACACCGGATTATATCGCTAAGGAGAGCGCGGCATTTGCACAAGGAAATATCGGAAAGGCGATACGTTATGCCGATGCGTCCGATGACTTTGTCAACAGGAAAAACAAGATCATAGAAATCTTAAAAAATGTCGATCGTATCGACGTCACTGATATGGTCGAGACCGCCAAGAACCTCGGAGCAAAAAGAGAAGAGTTAAGAGATTATATCGATCTGATGATGCTGTGGTACAGAGATGTATTGATTTTTAAAGCCACGAAAAATATCAATCAGCTTATTTTTCAGAATGAATCTCAGGCTATATCAAACGAGGCTCAGACCAGAAGCTACGAAAAGATCGAAGAGATTATTCAGGCCTTTGACAGGGCAAAGGTTCGCATCAAGGCGAATGTAAATGTAGACATCACTATGGAGCTGATGTTTGCAACCATGAAGGATTGAGGAGAACTAAGATAAATGAAAACAGTTATTGGAGTTAGATTCAGACAGGCAGGAAAGGTTTACTATTTTGACCCCGGAAGTGACAAGTTGGCCAGAGGGCAGCGGGTGATAGTGAGCACACAAAAGGGTACCGAGATCGGTACTGTGATCCTTCCGAATACCGAAATGGAAGAAGAAAAGATCGGAAGCGAGGTCAAAAAAATAGTCCGGATCGCCACTGAAAAGGATCTAAAGACCGAAGAAGAGAACCGTGAAAAGGAAAAAGAAGCCTTTGATATCTGCAAGACAAAGATAGCCAGACATGGTCTCGAGATGAAGCTTATCGGCGCTGAGTATACATTCGATCGCAACAAGCTTTTGTTCTACTTTACGGCTGACGGAAGAGTGGATTTCAGAGAGCTCGTCAAAGACCTTGCCGGAGTGTTCCGCACAAGGATCGAGCTTCGTCAGATCGGTGTAAGAGACGAGACCAAGATCTGCGGAGGTATCGGTATCTGCGGACGCGCACTTTGCTGCAACAGTTATCTTTCCGAGTTCGCGCCGGTATCGATCAAGATGGCAAAGGAGCAGAGCCTTTCACTGAACCCGACCAAAATCTCAGGCGTTTGCGGCAGGCTTATGTGCTGCCTTAAAAATGAAGAGCTCGCATATGAGGAGCTCAACTCCCACCTTCCGAATGTGGGAGAGCATGTAAAGACCGTGGACGGACTGAACGGAGAGGTGCAGAGTGTGAGCGTCCTCAAGCAGAGAGTGAGAGTGATAGTCGAGCTTGACAAGGACGAAAAGGATATAAGAGAGTACGATGTAGGGGAGCTGAAGTTCAAGGGAAGATCCGCTCGTGACAAGAAGGACAAGGCTTCAAAGCACGACAAGGATCTCGAGAAGCTTGAGAGCATGGAAAAGGACGATGGAAAATCAAAGCTTGATGACTGAGTGTCTTCGTGAGGGAGAGCGCCTTGATGATCTCCAGCGTGACTCTCTTATGATCATCCAAAATCCGTCATGGTTTTGCTTTGGGATGGATGCGGTTCTTTTATCTGCTTTTACCAAGGCGGCAAAAGGGGACAGGATACTCGACCTTTGTACCGGCAACGCTGTCATTCCGCTGCTCTTATCCGCGAGGACACAAGCGGCGCATATTGATGGTATCGAGATTCAAAAGGATATCGCGGATATGGCATCGCGCTCCGTAAGATACAACGCTCTTGAAGACAGGATCGAGATCAGACAGGGAGATATAAAGGATGCAGTAGATATCTACAAAGCGGCATCCTTTGATGTAGTCACATGCAACCCTCCTTATCTGAAGGAGGACGGTGGACTTATAAATCCGACGGATCACAAAGCGATAGCAAGGCACGAGCTTTTACTGACGCTTTCCGATGTGATAAAAGAAGGAGCAAGACTTTTGGTTTCGGGGGGACATTTTTTTATGGTACATCGTCCCTTCAGACTTGCCGAGATAATTTCGGAAATGGTTAGTCAAAGCTTAGAACCCAAAAGAATGAGACTTGTTTATCCTTATGCCGATAAAGAACCGAATATGGTTTTAATTGAGGGGGTGCGCGGAGGAAACTCCGGAATTGTAGTTGAAAAGCCTTTGGTCATATACTCCGATGACGGAACCTACACGGATGAGGTTCGGGAGTTATATGAGAACTGACATGGAGGTCATTTAGGAGCGCAAAGCTCCGGAATGCGAGGTAACTATGAACGCAGCTGCAGATACCGCTATTCATTATTATGGGAATTATTCTCCTGTGGGTGACATCATTGTTATAGGCACCTGCATTGTGTTTTTCGTGCTCATGAAGTTCGCGTACAATATCAAAAACAAAAACTATCGCGTGCTACAGGTTATGATAAGCAGTCTTTTGGTTGCGGCAGTCTCAAACGTAACTTGTCATATTCTTCTGAATATCCGCGACAGTGTGCCGGCGTTTTTGATCTATTTTTCGAGAGTTCTGATGCACATAGGGTATTTTTTAAATCTGTTTTTGTTTGTTATATATGTCAAGGAGCCTTTGCAGCTCGAGAAAAAGACCAGAAAGATAATCACGTCCATGGCGGGTACTGCCTTTTTGGTCCTGATGGGGTTTGATATTTGTGGGACCGTATTTCGATTCGGGTTTTACATGGATGAGAACAAACAAATACATGAGGCATGGAGTTATCTGTTTGCGTGCGGTTATATCTTCTATGTAGGTCTTATAGCATTTTTGTTGTTATATTACAGAGGGCGTATGGTGAGACAGATCCTGTATGCTATCCTGGGAACTCTCGGCGTATCGCTTGTGATAATGGGGGTTCAGGGATCGCACGGACAGTCATCCTTTACCACGGCCTGCTTTATGCTCCCGGTGATCGCGCTTTTATACATGATCCACTCAAACCCATACAACATAGAAATCGGAGCGGTCAATCTTTCCGCGTTTGAGGATATGATAACATATGCTCACAATAAAAAACAAAAGCGTATTCTGATGTGTCTTTTGATGCCGGAGTTCGAGGGGACCGGAAAGCGTTATCCAAGAGAGATACAGGAGACAATCCGCCAGTTTACCCAGGTGTATTTTAATGAGGCTGTTTTGTTCCAGGTATCAAACGGTCGAATGATCCTGGTTATAGATGTAGCTAAAAATCCGCACTACGAAGAAAGCATGCATCTGATACTTGATCAGTTTATGGTTGAGCATCAGCGTTTTCAGCTTGACTATAAGATTGTATTTTTACAGACATCGCCCGCACTTTCCGAGAAGCATGATTACCTTCGCATGCTCCAGTACATGGAAAGCAGCATGGAGATAAACAGCTTCAGGATGGCGGAGGAAAAAGACTACGAAGATTTCGCAAAAAGAAATTATGTTTTATCACAGCTTGAGGATATAAAAAAGGTCGGCGATCTGAATGATCCGAGAGTTTCTGTTTACTGCCAACCGGTATTAAATATAGCGACCGGAAAATACGACACGGCAGAGGCTCTCATGCGTCTTTCGCTTCCCGGTATGGGGATGGTTTTCCCGGATATTTTTATACCTCTTGCGGAGGAACATAATCTGATCCATGCTTTGTCAGAGATCATATTATTTAAGACCTGTGTCCGTATTAAAAAGCTTTTGGGACAGGGCTTTAACGTACAAAGAATATCAGTGAACTTTACGGTATCCGAGCTGAAGGATCCGAAGTTTTGTGACGATATAAAAAGTATAATAAACGATGTGGGCATACCAAATGACAAGATCGCTATCGAGATCACCGAGAGTCAAAATGACAGGGAGTTCAGGATAGTAAAAGATCGTATCAACGAGCTTCGCAAGGATGGTATCAAGTTTTATCTTGATGATTTCGGTACAGGATATTCGAACTTCGAACGTATTATGGAACTGCCGTTTGATATCATCAAGTTTGACAGATCTTTGGTCATCGCCTGTGGTACGGATGAGAAATCCGAAAAGATGGTGGAGCATTTGGCAAGCATGTTCTCGGCGATGAATTATTCGGTTCTTTATGAGGGAGTCGAGACAGAGCAGGATGAGGAAAAATGTATCCACATGTGTGCTAAGTATCTTCAGGGGTACAAGTATTCAAAGCCAATACCTATTGATGATCTGATCAAGTGGTTTGAAAAGGTTGCTTCATGATCGATGATGATAGTTACGGAGGATACGATGGAAGGAATAAAGGAAGTAAAAAAAGATATGGGGATCGCTGAGATCCTGTCACTTGATATGACTATCGCACCTATACTTATGGCGAGTGGGATGCATTGTATTGGATGTCCGGCGTCTGCGGGAGAGACTCTCGCGGAGGCAGCTGTTGTGCACGGACTGGATGCGGATGAGCTTGTCAGCAAGATAAATGAGTTTATACGCGGAAAGGCCGAATATGAGGCCGGACACAAGACGGTTTCTACTGATCGGGAGAGTATAGCAGATGAGAAATGATTTAAAGAATGTATATCGCAGAGTGGCACTGTGGCTGTGCCTGTGTCTGATGGTTGGGATACTGCCTGAGTCATCAGAAGTTTTGTCTGCATCAAAACCGACAGTTAAGCTTATCATCGCAGGAAAGTATGTTACCCAAAAAACATATAAGCTTAAAAAATCGCTTAGAAGACAGCTAAATGTAAAAACAAATAACACCTTTGGAAAGACCACGACAAAGTTTACTTCATCAAATACCAAAATAGCTACCGTAAACTCCAAAGGATATATCAAGTCAAAGAAAACGGGAACAGTAAAAATAAGTGTCAAGGTCACATGTAAGAGCGGAAAGAAAAAGAAGTCTACCACTACATGGACCAAGATAAAGGTCTACTCGGATAGTTCGAGCCCTTCACCCAGTCCGACTACATCTTCTAGTGTCGGTGGGGCGATGCAGGCGGTGCTCGTTGTAAACGGACCAAATGCGAGACAGTTCCCGATGACGATTCTTGATAATGAGGCCGGAAGAGCACTTTATAACGCTTTGCCAAAGGCACTTTTACTTAACG
Organism: uncultured Eubacteriales bacterium; assembly: GCA_900318295.1. Taxonomy (GTDB): domain Bacteria; phylum Bacillota; class Clostridia; order Lachnospirales; family Lachnospiraceae; genus Eubacterium_F. The sequence continues at coordinate 23,556 of ONKC01000004.1, read as the reverse complement.
ATGAGAATAAAAACGTCAAGTCGGGATACGATCCTGACGGACTGTATTTCCCCATGGAGGAGTACAAACCGAAAACTCTTTTGGCTGGAGATTTTATGCTTTACGGTAACTCAAAATATGAGCTTACTTATGAACAGCATACAAGCGGATATGAGTACACGAGACTTGGAAGGATCATGAATCCGACAGGGCTCAAGGAGACTGTAGGAACGGGACCGGTATCTGTCACGATCATCAGATCGTCACTGCCCGGTCAGCCCACTCCGACGCCGTCTCTCACACCGAGACCGTCCGCAAGTGTGAGTCCCGGAGCAAGCGGCTCGCCGAATCCGAGTGCGTCAGTAAGGCCGAGCGGATCTCCGAATCCAAGCGCATCGGCAAGGCCCTCAGGTTCGCCGGGAGCCAGCGCATCACCGGGAGCGTCATCATCTGCGAAGCCGACGTCCACGCCATCGCCGACACCTATTCCTGAATACGGTGGACCGAGAATAAGGGTTCAGGTTCCGACAGCAAAAGATTCGGGTGGGTTTAGTTACTTAGCTATAGTTAATACATCAAGTAAAGCAGCAATGAATCTATATAATTCTCTTTCATATGACAGAGAGTATGTCTTGGAGATGACAGCAAATTATCCGGATCCATATAAGCCTGATACGGTAGATTATTACAAGGTGGGAGATCCATTTAACCTTACTCATGAACAGGATACAGATAGTAATGTCAGATGGTCGGCTGGTAGCGTGGTTTTAGTAGGAAATTATATAAGGATATTCCGAAGTACCGTTTCTAATGGTGACGGAGGTACCGTAGGCTCAATGAAGTCAACTGTACTTGCGACGATTGATCCTGATGAGATAAAACAGGGATCCGGATGGCTGAGTACAATGTTTAATGGAGCGCAAAGTTGCACAGTTCAGCTGTTTAAGGCATGATATTTTTAAAAAACGTTCCGTTAACTATTGACTTATGGAGTTTTTTCCGATATACTCCATATAACAAAGAATCAAGAAAAGGAAAGGGGGTATGACCTATGAGGATCGAACGTATCAGTGACAATCAGATCAGATGCACTCTCTCAAAGAGGGACCTTGTTGAACGCCACTTAAAGATCAGTGAGCTTGCTTACGGTTCAGATCGCGCCAAAGAGCTGTTTCGCGATATGATGGAGCAGGCGAATATCGATTTCGGGTTTGAGGCGGAAGATATACCGCTTATGATCGAGGCCATACCGACGTCTAAGGAATCATTGGTGCTTGTGATCACGAAGGTTGATGATCCTCAGGAGTTTGATGAGAGATTTTCCAATTTCAATCTACCTGATGCCGATGAGTCCGATATAGATTCAGATTTTGCGGATATTGGCTTAGAGGATGAGGAGAACACGAGTGTCAACTTTGAAGACCTCATGGACTGCTTTGATCAGATGTATGAAAAGGATTCCGATGAGTCCGAGGGTGAGGAGGCGAAGTTTATCCCGCTTTCTGAGGCTTTGTCCGGAGTTTCGGGATCTACCAAGCCTTCGAAGCAGAAGAAAGCCGACAATCTCCATGAGAGAGTAAAGGTGTTCTCTTTCGTATCGATCAATCCGATCATAGAAGCCGCACACCGTGTGAGTGCCGGGTATAATGGCAAGAATACCATCTGGAAGGATACCGTCGGTAAAAAATACTACCTTCTTCTGAACAGAGGAAACGGTAAACACGCGTTTCATTCGGTATGCTCCACGATGTCGGAGTACGGAGCCGAAGAGCCTGTGACATATGCTACGCAGGATTATTTCAATGAGCATTTCAAGATCATAATAAAGGATAAAGCACTTACACAGCTTTCCAAGCTGTGATGGTAGGTGCGCTGATCATAGTATAAAAAGAGCCGTCCGAAAGGATGGCTCTTTTAGACTCATACAACTTCCTCAATAAAATAATTTTATTGGCGATTAACATTGTTGATATGTATCGCCGTGATATGCCCCGTGACATCGCTCTCGTAATCAACCATATAATTCCCTTTTTGCATAACACTCACTACGTCCTGAGGTCGACGATGATTGTATGAGATCCCTTCTATATCGATGCCGATCCCGTGAGCTTTGGCATAATTCAGCTGGTCTAAAAATCGAATTCTAGGTTCCATTTTATCCCTCCTGTTGACACATTAAGAAGGTGCGTTTTCGTGATGTATAGCCCTTCGTTTAAGACATCCCCGTGGGTTCATCCGAGGTGTCCTATCCTCCCTTCTACAGGCCGCCTTTCTGACTTTATTATACATCTATAAACGTGTGCAATTCAATAGTTGTTGGTTGTATAAAAAGTACTGTTCGTAGCGAAAAAAGGGCGTTATGCGTCTTTTTGGTGGATTGCGTTGATAATTATCCTTGACAAATCAGATGTAAAAAGGTAAACTTGGAGTCGTTATATTTTTCTGTTTTGAGGAGGAATTAGAAATGGCATCAGCAAAAACAGTACAAAGAAATCGAGTATTCATGCTTGTAATGACAGCACTCACAGCTGCCATCTTTTGTGTGGTCGGACCTGTGTCGCTACCGATAGGACCTGTGCCGATATCACTTATGACTTTGGTTTTGTATATATCTATCTATGCGATAGGGTATAAATACGCAGTAGTTGCATGCGTTCTTTATCTTCTTTTGGGACTTGCCGGACTTCCGGTATTCTCGGGATTTGCGGGCGGATTTGGTAAGCTTGTGGGACCGACCGGAGGATACCTGATTGGATATGTGCCGATGATGCTTATCGGCGGATTGTTCATCAGCGCTATGGCTGAAAAGAAAACCTCGACAAAACGCATCATCGTTTCGCGTTTCATCGAGGCTTTAGGTCTTATTATCGCGACGGCTGTTCTTTATATTCTCGGAACCGTCTGGTTTGTGATCTCTACAGGAACTCCTGTAGGAGCAGCACTTATGCTCTGTGTCGTTCCGTTTTTACCGGGAGACCTTGTCAAGATCGCAATCTCAGTCATCGTAGGTCCCGGACTGAGAAGCCTGACCAATCATTTCCAATAATTGATCTTCATTGCTGATTTGACCTCGTCAAGTGTCTTGGCGGCGATCTCACGGGCCTGAATGCTGCCCTGTTTCAGAATCTCCATCACGGCAGGTACATCCTTTTCGAGCTCGTGTCGTTTGGCCTGTATGGGCGAGAGCTCTTCCATCAGCACTTCATAGAGGAATTTCTTAACCTTCACGTCTCCGAGACCGCCTCTTGTATAGTGGTCTTTGAGCTCCTGAAGGTTTGCATACTCGGGAAGATGTTCGGCAAACATCTCGTCCTTGCAGAAGGCAT
>ONKC01000004.1:0-20215 GCA_900318295.1 uncultured Eubacteriales bacterium | reverse complement strand
TACCGTATTTCCCTCGAGTGAACCCGGATCCTCGACACGAATGTGATTCGGATCGGTAAACATACTCATGACTTTTTTTCTGATCTCCTCGGGTTCGTCCGCAAGATATATGGCGTTCCCGAGGGATTTGCTCATTTTGGCCTTTCCGTCTATGCCGGGAAGTCTTGAGCATACTTCGTTTTCCGGAAGAAGAGCCTTCGGCTCGACTAAGACTTCATCGTAGGTTGAGTTGAAGCTTCTTACGATCTCTCTGGCCTGCTCGAGCATAGGGAGCTGATCCTCGCCGACCGGCACGGTTGTTGCCTTGAAGGCGGTGATGTCTGCGGCCTGGCTGATGGGATATGTGAAAAATCCCACGGGGATGCTCGTGTTGAAGCCTCTCATCTGGATCTCGGATTTAACCGTAGGGTTTCTCTGAAGACGAGATACCGTTACAAGGTTTGCGTAGTAAAAGGTGAGTTCGGTAAGTTCTGAAATGTAGGATTGCACCAGAATATTTGATTTTTCAGGGTCTATGCCGCATGAAAGGTAGTCTAAAGCCACCTCCGATATGTTTCGTCCGACCTTTTCCGGGTTGTCCGCATTGTCGGTCAGGGCCTGTGCATCCGCAATCATGATGTGGATCTCATCATATTCTCCCGAGTTCTGAAGCTCGACCCTGCGGCGCAGAGAGCCTACGTAATGCCCGACGTGAAGCCGTCCCGTGGGGCGGTCGCCGGTCAGTATTATCTTCTTCATTTTGATATCCTCCTCAAAAAACTATAACAGAGTATATTATAAAGGGTTACGAAGGATTTTTCAAGAACGATTTTTTGCGAAAAATATAAATTTAAGGTTGTTTTTTTTCGTAAAATCGGGTATTATATAAGTTATGAAAGTCTGTGATGATGTCATTTTTATGACAGAGGCTATAAAGCTTGCAAAGAAAGCCTATAAAAAGGACGAGACACCGATAGGTTGCGTGATCGTCCATGACGGAAGGATCATCGGGCGGGGCTATAACAGGAGAAATCGTGATAAAAGAGCCCTGGCTCATGCAGAGATCTTTGCGATCGAGCAGGCATCAAAGCGTATAGGTGATTGGAGACTGGAGGACTGCACGCTGTATGTGACACTGGAACCGTGTCCTATGTGTGCGGGGGCCATAGTCCAGGCGAGGATACCAAAAGTCGTTATCGGAGCCAGAAACCCGAAAGCGGGTTGCGCCGGATCGGTGTTGGATCTGTTTGGTGTAGAGGGCTTCAATCATAGGGTAGAGCTTACTGAAGGGATACTGACAGAAGAATGTCAGACACTGATGAGTTCATTTTTCAAAGAACTGCGTCAGAAGAAATCAAAGAATGCGTAAAGCGACTTGATAAGGATTAAGGTTTTGAAAGAAATGATCGTTGGAGCGATCAGGAGAGGGGATAGTCGGATGGATCCGACGTAATATTGCCTATGTTTGAAAAGTTTCATTTTGAAAAAAGAGAGGACAGACCGGGTGACGAGCGCCTGAATGCCGGACTTGTGTATGGCTGGCTGGTTATCGTTGTGGTTTTGATGGTATCCTACGGGATCGAAGTGATGAGAGGATTCCGTACGGAGAACTATTATCTTAATTTTTCTCTTTTAACCATTATACCCGCCGCAGTTGTTTTCGTGCTCTATCACTGGAGACCGGCGTGGTTCTATCTGCGTTATCTGGTGTTGATAGGCTATCTTGCGATGTACACCTTTGTTATGGTTACGGGCGTTACAGGGCTTACCTTCACCTATATTCTTCCTTTGCTTTCATTGATGGTGCTTTATCATGATATCGGCCTGATCGTTTTGACAGGTGCGACAGCGCTTGCGATAAACGCTATGCAGATATATATGCGCTTCATGGAGGGCGAGATAAAAGATGATAATCTCGCTGCGGTAGAGATCCAGGTTGCTTGTCTGGTTCTTTGCTTTGTTGCTTCGGCGGTGGGTGCAAAGATCTACGGCATGATAGATAAAAAGAATTCCAAATTCCGTGAGGATATGCAGCAGATGACCATCGCTACCATCCGTACCATCGCAAACACGATAGATGCGAAGGATGAGTATACACAGGGTCACTCAAGGAGAGTATCCGATTACTCCGGAAGCATAGCAAAAGAGCTCGGGTATTCGGATAGCGAGGTTGCGGATATCAAGTTTATCGCGCTGCTTCATGACATCGGTAAGATCGGTGTTCCGGACTCCGTACTGAACAAGCCCGGAAAGCTTACTGCCGATGAGTATCAGTTGATGAAAAATCACACGGTGATCGGTGCGGATATCCTGAAGGATATCGGTATGATCCCTGAGATAGATGTAGGAGCAAAGCATCACCACGAGCGTTATGACGGTAAGGGCTATCCTGACGGACTTGAGGGTGATGAGATTCCGAAGATCGCACGAATCATCGCAGTTGCCGATGCTTACGATGCGATGACGAGTACACGTATTTACAGAAACAGACTCGACCCCGATATCGTGATGGAGGAGATCGAGAAGGGTATCGGTACCCAGTTCGATCCGGAGGCAGGAACAGCCATGCTCAACCTCCTCAAGCAGGGAAGACTTATCCAGGAGGATCACTACGAGGAGCCGAAGGAGGTCCGCGAGGCCACAGAGCTTCTTTCACGTGTCATGGAGAAGCAGGAGGAGCAGCTCGCAAACAACTACATGCACGACGAGCTGACAGGTGCATACAACAGAAACTACGGTCTGAAGCTTTTGCAGGAGACCACCCGTCAGGGACAGGGAACACTGTTTATTTTCGATATAGACCAGTTCCACCTTGTAAATGATACGGAAGGATATATGGTCGGCGATATCTACCTGCAGACGGTAGCTAAGCTCATCGCTTCCTTCAGAGAGAAGGGCATCGTAGCCAGATTCGGAGCGGATGAGTTTGTAGCGGTATTCCCGAGGGTTTTGACACCCGAGCATGCGACTCGAATGGCTGAGAAGTTCCGTGAGAAGCTAAATGCCAAGAAAAATGAGCAGGTTTCACTCGGTAAGCTGAACGTTTCTATCGGAATCGCCATGATCGATCACGAAAAAGAAGAGTTCAACGTAGTATATGAGCGTGCCGATAAAGCACTTTACGTTGCAAAGCACCAGAGTGAGGACGGATATTATATCCACTGGCGCGGTCAGGAGGAGATCGAGCGTCAGGAGAAGGCAAGCGCCGATCTTCGAGCTTTGGTTTCAGTCCTCAAAAACCGTAAGCGTGACAAGGGAGGCCTCGAGGTTGATCTTCCGGCGTTTACCACAATGCTGAATTACATCACTGACGTTGCTGAGCGTAACCATCAGCACGTGAGATTGCTTCTGTTCACATTGATGAGTGATCAGGAGCATAGAGTAACCGTCGATGAGACTGAACGAGTGATGACCATACTCGAGAGGGCTATCCTCAAGTCCATAAGAAGTGTCGATGCTACTACGAAGTACAGTGCGACTCAGCGTATCGTCCTTCTTCTGAATATGGATGAAGAGCAGGTTCACGTCGTTACGGATCGAATCATGATGGAATTCTACAAGATGTACGATAAAAAGCAGATCTCGATCCATTATGATTCAGCAGATCTCAGCAACAACAACTGAGACTGATCATTTGTTCATATTTCCGTGCAGCCGGGGAGGTAGCGGTGCCTTGTACCTGCAATCCGCTATAGCAGGGGTGTAGTCTCATGGAGGGTTTGGTCTTTAGGAGCAGCCCGGAGCAAGTGGCGTTGACGCTTGGGTCCTGTGCAACAGGGACTCGTGAACCGTGTCAGGTCGGGAACGAAGCAGCACTAAGCGATGCTCCTTGTGTGTCGCAGGGTCACCTGGGCCGAGTTAACTGCTTCGGTAACGTCCGGTGGAACAGATTCGAAGTGAGACGCACGGATTTGATATAAAAGACTACTGTTCGCGTATACACAGAACTGCAGATGGAAGCCGGAAGCTTGCTTCCGGAAGTCCGGCTGTTACGAAGTGGCGGCGAAATGCGAACAGACGATATAAGGAGAAAAAATGTCCGCTGAATTAACCATTAACGAAACGACCCCCGTTGCGAAGGGGACCGTGATTTTTGAGAAGGGTGATGAACTCACTTGCGTGGCTCTTATCCTTAAGGGAAGAGTGGCAGTGCGCTCATCGGGTATTTCGGTAACCCTGGGCAGCGGTAATTTTCTCGGAATATGCGATGTGCTCAGAAAGGAGCACAGTTTTACTTATATAGCAGGCGACGGTGTGACGGTTTATCCTCTTCCGGTAAACGACGTTTCCCGCGTCAAAAAGCTGATAGAAGGGAAGGCTCAGTATAGGGGCCTTCTTGTCACGTCACAAAACTTTTTGATAAGGGATCTGTTTAAATCATATCACAAGCTTCAGCAGACAACTCACGAGATGAAAGATTTTCTGATCGCCAGCTATGCTACCTACATGAAGGAGGCCGTGGACTCGGGATTGGTTCCGCAGGAGATACCGTCACTAGCGCGTCTTTCCGAAGAAACGATCGAGGATCCGAAGCTTCCGGCAGGAGTGAACTATTACCTCGAAGCTGCAAGCGTGGAGGTTGAGGCGCAGAGGGCATTTTTAGGCTCCAAATCGCTTATAGCCTTCAGACATTATATGGAGCAGTGTGAGCTGTTTCCGCCGCTTATCGACGGATGCCGCATCTACGGAGAGTGGGTGTTTAAGTTCTTCCGCTCGCTTATCATGGATGAGAAAAACCTTTTCTCGTATGTTGCAAAGACGGCTCTGGACCTAAAAAAGGCCGGACAGACAAACAGTCGTATCTCATCGCTTGTTGATGAGATCATCGCTAAGATAGATGAGACAGAGACAGTGCTCATCGATACGGTGGGTACCGATCCGAAGCTCAATCGTACACATATGCAGGCTACGTATATGGCGCTTTTATCTGACGATGTCGATGCCGAGATCGAGGTAGACGAACAGGATCTTAGCGCTTTGAACGGATCGTTCCAGCAGATAATGGAATACAGCGGTGTCGATCAGGAGATCTCAAAAGGATTCTCGGATGCACTCGATGCTTTTATGCGTCTTACCGACAAGTTCGGAAGGACAAAGGAAGCTATGGCTGTCAGAAAAAAGATCGCGGAGCCGTTTTTTATCGTATTCGAGGCTGCAGCCAAAAGAAGCTTTTCCGATCCGAAGCCGCCTCTCGCCGTCAAGCTTTTCCTGAATTACGGTTATATCAGTGAGGAGCTTTTGACAGAGGAGGATTTAAGAACCCTGCTTTCGCTCCCCGATGTGGGCTCGGGAGATCTTGATTGCCATGTATATACGATGGTAGAGTGGCTCAAGGAGATATACGAAGGAAGAAAGCTTCCGTCAAAAGACGAGTTTGATGAGGACTATGAGGAGCATATAAGAAAAGACCTTGCCAAGGATAAAGCGGCTGCAAAGGCTGCGATGGCGGATGCTGATGCAAAGATGCATTTCGAGGTCGACAATCTCTTTAAGTATGCTGACCGACTGATAAACGGAAACATATCCACCTTTGTACCGGTGCTCTGTTCTGAGGGTATACTGACGACGTTGTCCAGCGCAGCGGTCACCGGAGCGGCGATAAATGCGGCCGTTCGAAAGGTAGAAAAGATAGATTACTCGATTTTCTACAGAGAGATCAGATCCTTCTACGACGAGATCGATCTGAACAACTTCTCAAATATAGACAGATATACACCTGATTTTATCCTCTTCCCGGTATGCGGAGGCGGATGTCAGATGTGGCAGGATATAGAAGGAAAGAAAAAAGTCACGCACGCCAGGATCCTCATGCCGATCCTCTCTGAGAATGGTATAGACGGAATGATACTAAAGATGATGGCGCATTTCCGTTGGGAGAAATGTCGTACGGATATGGGTGCGAACTGGAACAACTACAGATATCCGTCACTCACCAGCGAGTACACGGACTATCTGCAGTTCTACAAAAAGAACTCGGATCTTTCACCTGAGAAAAAGGAAAAGGTCAAGGCTCAGCTCACTCAGTGCGGAAACCGTCACAGAGACGTGTTTACCAAAGATTACACAGACTGGATCACAAAGGAAGCAGTCGGTGCTATGAGACTGAACAAGGTAAACAGAGAGCTGCTCTTTACATACTGCCCGATAGCACAGGAGATCGCCGCAGGTCTGGTATCGCAAACCTCCTATGCCGATGCGGCAAAGAGACATACGATGGAGCAGAAAAAACTGGAGAAAAATATCACGAACGTGATGCATAAGTTTACCAAGAACGGGTGTGACATCCCGCCTGAGATCGAGAAAACAAGGAAGTTCCTTTTGGAAGCATAGTTTATTTCGGAATGGAGTTTGCAAATGGCGAAGAAGCGACGTGAGATCGAAAGAAACTTAGAGACTCTTCATGAGCTTGTAAGTGAGCAAAGCTTTGAGGAGGCATTTCGTCTGACAGAGAGTCTTTCTCTCGAGGATATAGATTCCGTACAGGATTTACGCAATATGGCGCTGGCACAGGAGAAAACCGGTCATTACGAAGAGATGAAGGCTACGTATCTTTATCTCGTCAACATGACTACGGTCCGTCACAATCTTAAAGAATTTATAAATGCTCTTATCCGCATAGGCGAGTTCGGTGAGGCGAAGGTTTACCTCAAGGAGTTCGAAAACATGGACGGAGCGGTGGCTGATGACTTTGAGCTCAGATATGCCATGGCAGAGGCTGTAGGAGCAGATAACAAAGAAAAGATAAAGCTCCTTCAGGAGTTCAAGTCCGAGGAATACATGGAGGTCTGGGGCAAAAAGCTTGCGGAGCTCTATAAAGCAGAAGGACGTACTGACGAATACAAGCAGGAGATGGCAGACATCCATCTCTGGTTCGGAGGAGCACGCATCCTCCCCGACGAGGAGCCCGAGATCGATCACGAGGAGAAAAAGGTCGGAGGTATAATCGAGGAGAATCTTGCAGCTCGTATGGAGGCTGAGTCAGATATCGAAAATGCCATATCAGAGCACGTAGGATCTGAGGTAAGCCGTATAGTAGAGGAACAGAGCATCGATCCGGATACATATGAGGAGCCTAAAGAGCCTACGCTTGATGAGATGCTTTCCGAGACGGGACGAACGATGATAGAACAGCTCGAGGTGGAGCCGGTGAAAAGACCGGAGCGTCTCGATGTGGATTCCATAGAACAGACTGATGAGTATGCCCGGATGGATCCCGATGCACCTCTGGTGGAAAGCGTGGGAGCACCGAAGACTTTATCCGGAGCACCTGTAGCCGAAAAACAGCACGTCAGTCTGGAGGCTCAGTATTTGAACAGACGCGGACCGGCAGAAACTGTGGGAGAGCCTGTTAAAACAGATGATCCTTCAAAGGCACACAGACTTGAAGCCATGTTTGCGGTGGATGATGACTACGAAGAGGGGCCGGCTGATGTATCCGATCATGGTATACGTTACTGGACTACGAAAGATATTGTGGCGAAGGTGAGACGTAGAGATTTTGATCCTCCTCATTTTGTACTTGCCGGAGGAGAGGAAAAGATCACTCTCACTATGACAAAGAAGATATCAAAGGAGCTTACGAGGCTTGGATACAACTCCGCACAGAAGGTGATGAGGATCACCGCTGAGCGTATGAACTCGATCCACCTGATGGATCAGATAGACAGACTGATCGGCAGATGTCTTCTTGTGACCGAGGCAGCGGAGCTGACCAAAGAATCCGTGGATGAGCTTATGCAGGTGATCCACGAGTTCGGAGATGAGTTTGTCGTTGTTCTTTCGGGCCCGTTTGACGAGATTGACTGCTTTTTGCAGATATATCCGGAGCTCTCGGAGGAGCTTGGATATAAGGTAAGAATGGTATACTGACACGTGTAGAATAAAATCCTTGATTTTATGTCATAAACTTGTTATAATACTCCTTATGGAGGATTTTGGATGACTATGATGAAGTACATGATCCGGGGTGGAAAGCCCCTGACCGGAGAAGTGGTGATAGGAGGCGCTAAAAACGCGGCTCTTGGTATTATTGTCGCTGCGATTATGGCAAATGAGCCGGTCACTATCGAGAATATTCCCGATGTGGATGATGTCCGTGTCCTTTTGGATGCCGTGGAGAGTATCGGAGCCATCGTAGAGAGGCTTGATAACACTACGGTTCGTATTAACGGCGCTTTGATCAACGATGTAAACGTCGATCAGGAAGCTATCCGCAAGATCAGAGGCTCTTACTATCTGGTAGGGGCTCTTCTCGGCAAATACAAAAAAGCCCTTGTAGCGCTTCCGGGTGGATGCCAGATAGGAAGTCGTCCGATAGACCAGCATATTAAAGGCTTTGAACAGCTCGGAGCAAAGGTCAGCATCCATCATGGAAAGATTGACGCAAAGGCCGAGCAGCTTCATGGCAATCATATATATCTTGACTGCCCGAGCGTGGGCGCTACCATCAATATCATGATGGCAGCCTGCATGGCAGAGGGAAAGACTATCATAGAGAATCCTGCGAAGGAGCCTCATATAGTTGACGTTGCCAACTTCCTTAACTCCATGGGAGCAAACATAAGGGGTGCAGGTACCGATGCGATCAGGATCAGAGGCGTACAGAAGCTTCACGGAAGTGAGTATTCCATCATCCCCGATCAGATAGAAGCGGGAACCTTTATGCTTATGGTTGCTGCGACCAGAGGAGATGTACTTATTAAAAATGTCATCCCGAAGCACTTGGAGGCTATCACTGCAAAGCTTACAGAGATCGGATGCAGAGTTGATGAGTATGATGATTGTGTGAGAGTCAGAGCAGATAAAAGACTCTCCTATGCAAATGTTAAGACCATGCCGTATCCCGGATTTCCGACTGATATGCAGCCGCAGATGACGACTCTTTTGGCACTTTCGATGGGAACGAGTATCGTGACCGAGACTATTTTTGAGACCAGACTTAAGTATGTCGGCGAGCTTAGAAGGATGGGAGCCAATATAACAGTCGAGGGAAATGCGGCCTTTATATCAGGTGTTGAGAACTTTACCGGTGCGGAGGTAAGTGCTCCGGATCTTAGAGCGGGAGCAGCTCTTGTTATGGCAGGACTTGCTGCCGAGGGTATTACATCCGTTGATCAGATCCACTATATCGAGAGAGGATACGAGAGATTCGAGGACAAGATCAAAGGCATCGGCGGACAGATCGAGAAGGTGGATGTAGAGGACGAAAGGGAAGTCAGAAAGTTCAGAATGAAAGTAGGGTGAGTCGGTGACCGGGGTGCGATCGCATCTCCGGTATACGATGCTTGATTATATTTTTCGGACACGTATAAAGTGTCCTCTATTTATTTTTTAGGAAAGGAAATCAAAAAATGAACGAAAGAACGGAGCAAATTCTTCATGAGGTAGCGCAGGTTATCAGGGGCAAGGATAATGAGATAAGACTCGTGATGACAGCGATACTCGCCGGCGGGCATATTCTTATCGAGGATGTTCCCGGAGTCGGTAAAACCACACTGGCGGTAGCCTTTTCAAGGGCTATGGAGCTGACGGAGAGGAGACTTCAGTTTACTCCGGACGTGCTTCCGAGTGATGTTGTCGGCTTCAACATGATCGGTGCGGACGGTGAGTTCCAGTATAAGCCGGGTGCCATTCTTTGTAATCTTCTTTTGGCCGACGAGATCAACCGTACCTCGACGAAGACACAGTCGGCTCTTTTGGAGGTTATGGAGGAGGGACAGGTCACAGTCGACGGAGTGACCAGACAGCTCCCTGTTCCGTTTATCGTTATGGCTACACAGAACCCGGTGGGAAGTGCCGGAACACAGCTTCTTCCGGAGTCTCAGCTTGATCGTTTCATGATCCGTATCTCCATGGGTTATCCGACGATGGAGGAGGAGATGCGTCTTATCAAGGAGCGTCAGGAGAACAACCCGCTTGATTCCGTTCGCGAGATCATCTCCAAAAAAGAGCTGGTTGCGATGCAGGAGCAGGTTAGACAGATACATGTTGATGACAAGGTCCTTACATATCTTTCACGAATAGTGGACGGTACGAGAAGTCACGCGATGCTCTCTTTGGGTGTTTCGCCGCGTGGAACGCTGGCTCTGATGGATATGTCGAGAGCACGTGCGTATGTAGCGGGACGTGCCTATGTTCTGCCTGAGGATGTAAAGAGTGTTGCGGGAGCGGTTTTGGCACACCGTGTTCTTCTGAACGGTAAAGCGCGTATGGCACATGTTACCGAGGAGGATGTGATCGAAGAGATCGTCGGACGCATCCCTGCGCCGAAGCTTGCCTGATAAGTAGGATGGTCCGGATGAGGTTGTAAACACCATACGGATTATATGTTTATAAATGAGGAATGATCCATGACCTTTGGAACTGTTATCTATGCCCTTTTATGTCTGATAGGGGCCGTCATATGCATTTTTTACCTGGAATTCGGCACGGTGGCGATTGCAGGTATTCTTGTGTGTATCCCGATTTTTATGTTCCTGTTTCTCATTTTTATGAAAACAAGGATCGATGCGAGCGTGGATTCGAAAAATCCCATGACAGAGAAGGATGCCATGGACAAGCCCGCACGTGCCGTGGTGACATTGTCTCTGGAAAACAGAAACAAGATACTTCCCATCACAAAGGGTATCGCAAAGGTCCGTTACGAAAACAGGTTTTCCGGCGAGGTCGGACGTATGAGGGTAAATTTTTCCGTAGATGCAGGGAGAAAACGTGACAGAAGGATCGTGATCCCGATGGATAACTGCGGAAACCTCGCGATAAAAGTCGAGAAGGTCAAGATTTACGATTATCTGAGTATTTTTGCATGGAAGATCGGAAAAAAATATCCGACACAGCACATCCTCGTGGTGCCGCCGACAAAGGAGTTTTACCTGGGAAGGGATAGATGGTACAATGAGACCGATGAGGATTCGGACAGATTCTCCCCTTATAAAAAAGGTGATGATCCTTCGGAGACTTTTGATATAAGAGAGTTTGCCGACGGGGACAAGATTCAGCGTATACACTGGAAATTGAGTGTGAAAACAGGAAACCTTATGGTTAAGGACGGATCTCTTCCTCTGACCAAGGCATTGCATATTTTTATCGATCTTTGTGTGCCCGGTGAAGGGCAGGAGCGACATAAAAACGGAAATCTTTTGGTACAGGGGATTTATTCCATCTCTCTGTATATGATAGACCATGCGATACCTCAGCATTTCATTTGGTACAATAGAGAAACCGATGTGGTTGAGGAGAGGCTGGTGGAGCACGAGGAGGAGCTTTTGTGGATGCTTCAGGATCTGCTGAGTCTGAAGCCGTCCTCTACTCCGTCGGAGATTGTTGAGGCGTATTTGGCATGGGATCAGGGAAGACCGCTTGAACAGGCACTGTATCTGACAGTCAGTGATACGTCCGGTTTGGAAAACAGCGGTTTGACCAGAAATCGTTTGGAAGTTATGGATTTACGAGGTGACAGTTTTGGTGAAGCAGTCGAGTAAGCTTTTTAATGCTTTAATGGAAGCAGTTCAGATCATGATGGTGTTTCTGGGCGTGGCTTCTGCTATCACCTGTACGGCGTCGGGACTTGAACTTGTCTACGATCGTATACTTTTTTTGGTATTTCTTTTGATCGGATCCATACTTTTCTATGCACTGTTTTCCGTGCTTGAGACCATACGCCACGGAAAGCTTTATGGCATAGGAGGATTGCTTGTTTTCTACATCGCTTTGGCGATAAGATTCGGAACAGAGCTCGGCAAGGGAGTAATAACGATCATAAACAGCTTTTTGAAGGCATTTATGAACTTTACCGGAACTCAGGTCAGCCTTCTTACCTACGAGAACAAGGAAGATGTCAGTGTAAACTTTTCGACAACCTTGGTTTTGGTTATCCTGGGTGTCTTGATGGTTGCCATTGTCAGCGCATTTTTCTATAGAAGGAGAAAATCGAGCGTATTTTTACTGTGTACGGTCCCGTTCATGATCGTGCCGCTTTTTGTCGGAAGAGTGGGATCTTTTTTCGATGTGTTTATCTATCTTGTGATACTGATCTCGATCATCGGGACAAGACAGCTAAAGACAAACTCGGCCGACCGCAGGCTCAGACAGAAGTTGTCGTTACTGCTTATCGGTATCGGGCTTGTCAGCGGACTTATCGCTTATATTATCGTCACGCCTGCAAGATATGAAAGAAACAAAGAAAAACTGCTTGAGACAAAGAACACTATCCTTTCTTTGGCAACCTGGGATGTTGACGAGGTGTTTGAGTGGATCAGCGCTTACTTCGGCGCTTCCGCGATAGACTATGGAAAGATCGGAAATAAAGCTCAGATCAACCATTCCGGCAAAACACTTCTGAAGCTGTCCGGCGATGTGAACTTTAATTACGGGTTATATTTAAAGAGCTTTGTCGCCGATGTTTATGAGAATAATAAATGGCATTCGATCAAAGCGGATGCCCAGTACAAGCAGGACTTAGCGGCGCTTGCTTCGAAAAAGATAACACCTGATATGTACCATGTTCAGCTTCGAAATGATATCGGTGATAACGAAAAAAGCGGGGTTGAAAATCTGTGGTCGATGGGCAAACTTCATGTGAGAAATATCGCCTTCGGTTTCGGAAAATATGCGATACCGGTTCTTCCTACTACAGGATTTCAAGCAAATGAGGACGGAGAACTTAGGACAAGGATTCCGGGTATTGAGTATGATGAGGAGTACTATACCACCTATCCGTATGCCATAAGAAGGATGCTTTTGAATCCGTCCGAGGATCTGGTCGATCCGGTATTTTGGACAACATATGAAGATAAAATGAGTGACCTGGAGGAGTTTGCTAAAAAATACTATCTTCAGGTGCCTGATGAGCTGAAGGATGTATGCAATGAGTTCAGAACGAACTACGATTCTATCATTCAGCAGTATAATGAAGGAGAGTGCGATATCAGTGATGTGCTCCGTGCGGTGAAAGCCTATATTTCACAGGATACAGTGTACACTGATGCACCGGGCAAGACTCCTTCGGGCAGAGACAGTATTGAGTATTTTTTGAAGGAAAGCAAAAAGGGGTATTGTACTTATTATGCATCTGCTGCTGCGATACTTCTCAGAGGGATCGGCATCCCGACCAGATTTGTGGAGGGACTGTATGTAAGCCCCGAAGAGATGAAGGAGGGCGAAGGAGCAGAGATAAATGTAACGGATTACGATGCACATGCGTGGATCGAGGTCTATGACAGAAGGTATGGTTTCGTCACGATGGAGGTCACTCCGGGACACGGCGAACAGTACGGAAATGATGAAAACTACGACAGCGGATATATGGACGAGGGCAAATCGCCTGCCATGGCGACCCCTACTCCTATGGTTACGGAGAAGCCGGGCGAGAGCATGGAGTTCGAGGATATAGAGGGAAATGAGGATCCGGAGGAAGAAAAGACAGACGGAGGCAGTGCAGGTGATACCGAAACCGCCGAGGATCTTTCCGGGTTGTTCGGTATCATACTGACGGTATTTATCGTGCTGATCGTGGTAGCTGCCGTCGCAGAGGTACAGCGCCGTATCAGAAAGTATCTGTTCCGGAAAAATCTCTCCGATATGAAAAACAAGAGAAGACGGATCAGAATGACGCACAGACATCTCACCCCGTACTTTATGCATAAGGGAGTGAAGTACTCAGGACAGTCGATGGCAGAGCTTACGGCAGAGCTTACGGAGGCGCTTGGAGTCAACGAAGAACTGATGCGCTACTATGTGGAGATGATCTACCATGCAGCGTTCGGGCCGGACGATGTGACAGAGCAGTCGGTATTTAAGTTCAGAGAGGTATATGAGGATATCTGCCGTCACGCATACAGAGACGCAAATATCTTCAAAAAGATTTATTATATGTATTTTATGGTTCTGTAATGAGCCTAAGTAATAATTGAAGGGCTTGATCGAAGAAGGGCGATCGTATTTCAAATCAAGTGGTGTGAGATAGGAGAGTCAGTTATGTTACAAAGGACTTACGACAAAATCTACTCACTTTTCGAGAAGGCGGGCGGTTATATGCCTACAAGGGTAATGATCGACAATAAGGTGTCGACGATTCATATCAAGGAGCTTCTTGAAAAAGGCGATATAGAGAAAATATCGCATGGGAACTATTGGGGATCATTTTTAAAGATCAAAAAACCGAAGGATTACAAGTTTATCGAAGCGAGTATGACAAACTCCAGAGCGGTTATCTGCGGGCCGAGTGCGTGCTACTACCACGGTCTTTTGAAAAAAGAGCCGGATACACTCTATGTAGCCACTATGCGTACCGACAGAGGAAATATGAAGCTCGGTTTCTCGGTATCGAGACACTATTTTTCCGAGGTTGGCTTTGAGGATGATATCAAAACCTACATCGAAAACGGAGTGACAGTCAGGGTTTATGACATCGACAGAAGTGTGGTGGATTCGATCAGACTGCGTGATACAATGGATGAAAAAAAGCTCGATGAGATCATAAAAGCATATAAAAAGTCACCTAAAAGGGATTTGAAAAGATGCTATGAGTATGCGGATCGTATGCGTGTGGGGCGTATCGTCCGAAAGATGATTGAAAATACTTGACGGTTACACATGAAATATTATATAATAGCATAGTACGCTACTATGCTTACAGATTTGCATTACTTAGGAAAACAGGGGGAATCAGTATGTTCAAGACGATCAGAGGAACACTGACAAGTACGGTTATCATCATCGTCGCAGTCGCAATGATAGCATTGTCTCTTACGATGCTTATGGTGTCAGGCGCAAGCATGGATAACCAGGCGAGAGAGGGTCTTCAGTCAAAGGCCAACTATCACGCAGAGCAGATCAACGCATGGCTTAACGGAGAAAAAGTCATGACTGAGGGTATCAGAGATGCAGTTTTAGCTCTCGGAGTAGATAAACCGACTCAGGAGCAGATGTCAAAAATTCTTATATCTACGGCTACGGGTCGTGATCAGCTTCTGAACATATACATCGGACAGGAGGATAAGCAGCATCTTCAGCTCGATCCGAATGCTACTGTTCCGGACGGATACGATCCGACGCAGCGCGGATGGTATAAAGCAGCAAAGGAAGCAAAAGGAACCATAGTTACGGATCCTTATATGGACGTGCTTATCGGTGGTATGTGTGTGACTGTGGCTACTCCTATCATAATCAATGATCAGCTTTTCGGTGTTATCGGTGCCGATTATACACTTGATACCATCACGGAGATCACAAACGGTGCTACCAGCGGAGAGCAGATTTACGGATTCCTTGTTGATACTGCAGGGAACTACGTAATCCATCCGAACCAGGCATGGATGCCGGGTGATGAGATCGCAACAGCAGTTTCAGAGGTTATGCCGGATGTGGCACCTGCCGTAACAGCTCCGGGATCTGAGGTTATCACAGCGACGGATTACGATAATAAAACAACATATTTTGCTACGGGAAGCGTTCCCGCATGCAACTGGGTGTTCGGTGTCGCAGCGCTTCAGAGTACGGTTACCGGATCGCTGAACATCATGCTCTTCTCGGGTATCGGACTTCTGGCAGTGACCATAACACTGGTTGTTGTTCTCATGCTTATACTCGTAAAGAAAAACCTTCAGCCTGTGTCCGAGATGGAGCAGTTTGTTATCGATACGATGATTGATGATGAGGGTGTGATCGCCGATAAAAAAGAGGTCGACAAGATCCGTTACCTCATCGGCGTACTTAAGGATAAGTTCTTACTGACAGTTGATAAGACTCGTGATGAGTCCGTACTGATCGAAAGCATGATGAGTGATGCTCATGATAAGATCGGAGATATGAACTCAAATATCACATCCATCAGTGCTGCGATGAGAGAGGCCGGATCAAACGTTGATCGTCAGACTGACAGTATCCAGGATATCTCCACTACCTGTAACGAGGTCAGTGTCGCAGTTGATAAGCTGGCCAGAGAGGCGCAGGAGATGGCTGAGAAGGCTCATGAGATTCAGGTTCATGTCAAGGAAATGGTACCGAGTATCATACGCAATAAAAACTCGGCTCTTGAGATCACTAAGGAGAGTCGTGAGAAACTTGAAAAAGCTATCGAGGGAGCAAAGATCATCGAGGAGATCGTCGGTGTATCGCAGTCTATTCAGGCTATAGCAAATCAGACAAACCTCCTTGCTTTGAACGCTTCGATCGAAGCAGCAAGAGCAGGTGAGACAGGAAAAGGCTTTGCGGTTGTCGCAAGCGAGATCGGAACACTGGCTCAGAGTACAAGTGATGAGATCGATAAGGTCAACGATCTTACCGGTAAGGTTATCGCTTCGGTTGAGGCACTGTCCGGCGAGAGTAATGAGATCCTTGAGTTTATCGACAGCAAGGTTATGAAGGATTATGAAGGTCTTGAGACACTTGCAAACGATTACGACAGAGATGCATCCTACTATTCGGAGGTCAGCTCGGATCTCGGCGCTGCAGCAGAGGAGTTGACAGCTTCGGTAGAGACAATCAACAGTATACTGGGATCTATCGAGACCTCACAGCAGGATGTAAACAGGGCTGTTCAGGATGTTAATGAGACACTTCAGGCCATCGCAACAAACTCTGATACGATCGCTCATGAGACAGATGACGTGCTCAAGAGTATCCAGGAGCTGAAGGATACGGTAAGCGGTCAGGGAGAGTTAGAGGCGTCGATCGCAGACTGATCGGGTAGTGAACACTTTATGACATAAGCATTAATAAGATATGGGGCTACGCTATCGCGTGGCCCTGTTTTTTTCTGTTTTGTATGCTTTTTCTTGACAAATTAGATTTGGTGGAGTAATATATGGATAGTTAGGTATATCTAATGCACGAGAGCGAATCCTAACCAATAAAAGTTATTTCTAATCATTCATATCCTTCGATATCCGAAAAGAACAGCGGAAGCTTTTCCTTAAACTCTTTAAGAGCGATATTTGCAACCTCACGCATCTGAGGATGCGCGGCTTTTTCCGTACGAAGACGGAAGAAGTTTCTCCAGCTGCGTATATTCATCGTGATTACGATCTCGGTTTTTAACGAGTTCGGAAGCACAGAGCGGGCTTCCTGTGGAGTGGCTCCTGCCTCAAGCATCTCGAAATAAGCTTTCTCGCTTTCCTCCATCGATCTGGTCCAGATATCATATTTCTTTTTGTCATCGGGGTTATTGAGATCGTAGTTGAAACCTCCTGCGAGGTCGATGACCGTGATCTCATTTCCGAACTTATCGCTTGTGTAGTTACAGTATCTGGTGCTCTCCTGTGAGTAGCTGGCGATACGGTGACGAACGATCTCGTGAGTAACACCTCTGTCGCAGACAAAGCGAACGGTGATGGCCTCATGCTCTATGACTGATTCGTGACCTCTTTTCAAAATGTTTCCAATGAAGCGTTCGGCAGTTCCATCCGCGATATTATCCTCGGATTTGTAGCACACGCGCCCGATTTTTTCTATTTTTTTAATTATCCTGTCGTAATCATCCATATCGATGATCTCGACGCTCGGTCCGATAACTTGCATCCTGATCTCCTCTCGTACTTGCCGGATGAACACTGTCTGCGGTTCATCCGAGATTCTCTCCTACGATTCAAAAGTATACCATATCTCATGCGCATAATCAAGACAGAATATGCTTTGGGTGTTTTTCAAATGTGTTATCGGGGCGGGCTTTATCAGAAAGCTATAACCGCGGGAACGTGTGTCAATAAAAAATCGATTAGTTTGCAAAACCATGTTGATTATTGGAGTTTGATAATGTATAATCAGTTATTGGTACGTCGTATCGGAATGTCGCTTTGTGAGCTTTTCAATGAAAAGATCGCGCGTCCGATGTTGAAGTCCGGACAAAAGATGTGATATCCGAGTGAGGTTTAATACAGATGAATGAAAAGAAATTTCGTTTTTCTCCGGTAAAGCTGATACCGTTAAGCTTTCTGATAGTCATATTGGTGGGGATGTTTTTACTCACGCTCCCCGTCGCGACTGTAAACGGGAGATCGGCGGGAGTTTTGACGGCTCTTTTTACTTCAACTACATCAGTTTGTGTGACAGGACTTACCGTCGTGGATACATGCACCTACTGGAGTGAGTTCGGACAGGCAGTCATACTTATACTCGTTCAGATAGGCGGACTCGGTGTGGTCGCTGTCGCTTCGATGATCATGATGATCACCAGAAAAAAGTTTTCTTTAGGTGAGAGGATACTTCTGAAAGACTCATTAAATATCGATAAAAATAAAGAGATACTCTTTTTCCTTAAACGTATTTTTAAGGGAGTGTTCATCACCGAGGGTATCGGTGCGTTGCTCTTTTCCATCCACTTTATCCCGATATTCGGAGTGGCCAAGGGAATCTGGACCTCTGTTTTTCAGTCAGTATCTGCTTTTTGTAATGCGGGTATGGATATCGCGGGCTCAAACAGTATGATCGGGTATCGCGATTCATCGCTTGTCATGACGGTAACCATGATACTTATAATATTGGGGGGACTGGGCTTTGTGGTCTGGTTTGATATAGCGGATACACTGATAGTCGGGATCCGTCAGAGATATCGCCCTACGCAGATCCTTTCACATCTGTCGGAGCACAGTAAGCTGGTTTTGTTTGCGACATTTTTTTTGATCATGTTCGGAGCGGTAACGTTTTTTTTGATCGAGTATGACAACCCTGCGACTATCGGAAACATGAGTGTTCCCGGAAAAATGATGAACAGTCTTTTTCAGTCTGTTACATATCGCACGGCAGGCTTTGCATCTGTTCCGCAGGACGGACTTACGGATGCATCCTGTGTTATCGGAGGAGTTCTGATGTTTATCGGAGGGTCTCCTGTCGGTACTGCCGGCGGTATAAAAACAGTCACTGCATTTTTGTTTTTTATGAATGCGTTTTCTTATGTCAGAGGAAGAAAAGAGGATGTTATTTTTAATAAAAAAGTAACGGCTGAAATGATGAAAAAAGCATCCGCGATCGTGCTTGTAAGTGCGCTTACATTATTTGTTGTTATCATACTTTTATTAACGAGAGGGATAGGCCTTACGGATGCTTCGTATGAGGCAGTAAGTGCACTCGGTACGGTAGGGCTGTCGAGAAACATAACACCTACTTTAGATGTGTGGGGAAGACTGATAATAATAGTATCGATGTATCTGGGAAGGATAGGTCCTATCTCTATGGCATTTTTCTTCTCAAAGATAAATAAATCCAATAAAAAAATAAAGCATGCGGAAGGTAATTTTACCGTAGGATGATGCGTAGGATAGTGTGCTCGTCAAGGAGGATAGTGTGAAAAATCACACTGATATGCTGATTTTTCACACGGCTATTTGTGTCGGAGCGTCACAAATAGCCACTGATGGCAGACGAGAACTGGATGTTCTCGTCGCCACTCCGTCGCTACGCTCCGGAATGGAGGATGATATGAAAAAATCAGTTGCTGTTTTAGGGCTTGGAAAGTACGGAAAAAGTCTTGCTGAAAATCTGTATCGTATGGGTGCGGATGTGCTTGCGGTGGATAAGGATGAAAGTGTGGTAAACGAGATAGCATCTAAATGTACTGCTGCTATATGTGCCAATCTGGAAAACGAAGATGAGGTTATGGCACTGGAGTTAAAAAACATGGATATAGTTGTCTCTGCCATGGGGAGTAACCTTGCAGCCTCCATCATGTGTGTGGCGGTAGCAAAGGATCAAAAGGTACCCGTGGTCGTAGCCAAGTCATCAAACGATCGCATGTCTTCAATCCTTAAAAAAATCGGAGTTGATAAGATCTTAGATCCGGAGGGAGAGGGTGGACTGAGGTCCGCAAGTATCCTTTTGTCAAACTCGTTCAGGGATTTTTTCGAGCTTGATTCAAACATGTATATGATAGAGATGGATATAAAAAAGGAGTGGATAGGGAAAAGCTTAAGAGAGTTGGACATCCGCAAAAACTACAATCTGAATGTGGTCGCAGTCAAAGAAAAGGGACAGCACTGGGAGTTTATAGATCCGAATAAAAGCTTTTCCGAGACATGCATACTGCTTATAGTTGCAGAAAAAAAGGATTTAAAAATCGGATCTTGATAAGCGTATAATAAGTGTGACTGTTATTATGCCAACAGCAAAAAAACACGAAAATAACGTAAAGCGGCGATGTTTTTCGCTTTTTTACTATCCGTTGACAAATCGGCTCATTTTTGCTAAAATATATCTACTTATGTTCACAGGGAGGAATTACTGATGTACAAGAAAGTCACGACGG
>ONKC01000030.1 GCA_900318295.1 uncultured Eubacteriales bacterium | reverse complement strand
GGCGGTACTGAAGCGAGAGATAACAGATCTCGGATATGAGATATCAGAGGTTGACAACGGAAAAGTGACCTTTTTTGGTGACGAAGATGCCATCGCACGCGCGAACATCCATCTTCGTACGACTGAGAGGGTGCTTTGGAGAGTTGCCGACTTTAAAGCGACGACCTTTGATGAGCTTTTTGAGGCGATAAAGGCCGTACCGTGGGAGAAGTATATCCCAAAGGACGGCAGGTTCTGGGTTGCGAAAGCGAACTCCGTAAACTCACAGCTTTTTAGTCCCAGAGACATCCAGCGTATCGTGAAAAAAGCGATGGTGGAGAGGATGAAGACTGTTTATCCGGGTACGGAACAGTTTCCGGAGACAGGAGCTGACTACCCGCTCAGGATCAGTATCCTGAAGGATGTGGTGACAGTCGGAATCGATACCACGGGAGAGTCGCTTCACAAGAGAGGCTACAGAAAGTTTACCGCACCGGCACCTCTGACAGAAACATTGGCGGCGGCGATCCTTATGCTGTCGCCGTGGAGAAAGGACAGGATCTTAGTTGATCCTTTCTGCGGCAGCGGTACGATACTTATAGAAGCCGCGATGATGGCGAGGAATATAGCACCGGGTATAAATCGCGATTTCTTATCAGAAAAATGGTCTGATAATAATATAAATAACAAAGATAAAAGATTATTGACAGATGTATACGCATCAAAGGATAACTTTGACAGGGTTAGAGATCAGGCAAAAGCAGAGGAAAACCATGAGCCTATGGAACTGTCGATCGCAGGCTATGACATCGATGATGAAGTGTTGCGTATGGCGAGAGCAAATGCAGAACTTGCCGGAGTGAAGGATGATATTCACTTTCAGAGAAGGGATGTGGCGGATTTCTCAAGTCCGAAGAAGTACGGTTTCGTCATCACAAACCCACCGTATGGAGAGAGAATATCCGAGAAGGATGAGATGGCATCCCTATATCAAACCATAGGTGATAGGATCGAGGAAAATGATACATGGTCATGGTTTATTCTCAGCGGATATGATGGTGCTGAGGATGCGATACGTAAGAAAGCGACAAAAAACAGAAAAATATACAACGGAATGATGAAGACGTATCTCTACCAATACATGGGCGCAAAGCCACCGAGGAGGTCAAAGTGAAGAAAGCACTGTTGTTAAGTGATTCACATGGACAGAATCAGGAAATGATAGCAGTTGTAGAACATTTTTCGGATGTAAATGCCATATTTCACATGGGCGATATAGGCATGTCGGAGTCTCTTTTAGAGAACAGTGCCAGGTGCCTTACGTATATAGTAAGAGGAAACTGCGACAGAGATTATGAGATGCCGGAGTCCAGACTCATAGACTTTGCGGGAAAGAAGATCCTTATGACGCACGGACACAGATATATAGATTACGGAGGATTTGATTCGTTGTTTTACTTCGGTGAGGAAAACGAAGCAGACGTCGTCCTTTTCGGACATATACACAGACCTGTTCTTGTGGAGTCGGGAGATATGATAGTATGCAACCCGGGGAGCATCAGCCGCCCGAGACAGTACGACGGTTTAAAGACATTTGCGATACTCACGGTTGATGATGACGGCGAAGTCTACATCCAACACTATACCTGCGAACTTAGCACACTCGGCCTCCCTTAGCACACTCGGCCTCCCGATGATCGGAGAATATAACCCGGAAGACGAATATTAAAGAAAAATCAGTTGACAAACGGGCGCATATTTGTTATGATATCCGTTGTTGTATGGTTACAGACACACAGTAATACTGTTCCAGAAATCAAGTCTGTAGATGCGAACAAATGCGATAGCATTTGTGGTATGGCTACAGACACGCGTACTAGAACTGTGCCAATCATCTAGTCTGTAGACATTCGGCTGCTATAGCTCAGTCGGTAGAGCGTTTCCTTGGTAAGGAAGAGGTCACGGGTTCAATTCCCGTTAGCAGCTCGTAAAGGGCATCCTATTGAATGGGATGCCCTTTTTATGTAGTGTTTTTGTTGACGGGATTTGGACAAATTGTTATAATTATAAATATATAACCGTGAATTGAAATGCTTTTGCTATGTAGTGTTTAAGTTTGTTTCCAAAAGAAATATCAATATAAGATCAGGAGGTTTTGAGATTATGCTTAAAAAACAAGCCCTGTCAATCGTTCTTTGTTTGTGCATGCTCCTTGGTTTTACTTGTGAAGCAAAGCAGGCAGTAGCAGCTACGCCTACAACCGCTGAGGGAACGGAACTGTTGTGGAAAGCGAAGTTTTCGGATCCGTACTTTATGGGAACTTCTATGATCTCGACCCCGGTCGTTACTGAGGACGCAGTGTACGTAGTAAACAAGGACGCACTATACGCACTTGATCCTGCCACAGGTAAAACTGTTTGGGAACTGGATCTCGGTCGAAGGATGGATTCTATTTGTGATCCCATACTCGTAGAAAACCATCTCTATATCCCTTTGATGGAGGGTGTGATAAAATGCGTTGATATAAACGACCAAAAAATCGAGTGGGTATCCAATAACAGCTATTATGAGATAGATGATCATCAAACACTCGGAAGACTCGCCTATCACGACGGATACCTGTATGCCGGAACATGGAAAGGCCTCAGCTCAGATCCGACAAGAAGATCCGAGGGGTATTATTTTTGTGTAAGCGCTGCAGATGGTACAGTACAATGGTGTATCAACGGGAAGAAGAACTTAGGTGGTTCCAGCACGCTCCGTTACACAATAGATGGCAATGTAAATGAAACGGCAGGTTTCTATTGGACAGAACCGGTATTTATAGATAACTATATTCTTTTCACCTCCGAGGACGGATATCTATACTGTTTAAATACAAACTATGACAAATTGGGTTTTAATAATTATCGCGGAATAATAATTAAAATCCAAACAGATGAGGAAGCCGAACAAGAAGATGAAGAGCAGGAGGATCCAAAGCCTATACCGGATTCAAAGCTTTTTCGCTGTGGATTGTCAAAAGCGGAAACAAAGAATTGTAATTGTATATGTGCCATCAATAAAGGCGGTACGGTATACAGGATACAATACAACGATATCTCCGATACTAATTTAGAACATGCATTTAAGATCACCCAAAAATATGATCTTTTCCCTGAAATCGAAAACAGAGCAAAAATAAACTGTACCTGTACTCCGGTTTTTCATGATGGAGGTTTTTGCTTTAGTGCTTATGCAAACGGAAAAGGATATTTGGTTTTCATGGAGGATAGATCTGTTGTTTTTGGAGGGATAGGGTATTTGGAAACATCGATAAATGGACCACTCCAATCCAAGCTTTTGTTTACGAATGCAATGGATCTTAACGGAAACAAAAACGAAATATTATTCTTCACAGCAAACGAAAAAACCGGCTCGCTATATACCACGGTGTCACCCATTCAATCTGACGCGCCGGTAATCAAGCTTTTTACACCGGATAAATCCGACCAAAACTACTGCATTTCAAAGGTGGTCGCAGGTCCTGACGGTACGCTCTACTACTCAAATGACAGTGGGACGCTTTTTGCCATCGGACAAAAATCGGAAATCCCCGGTGCCACCCTGCCTCCTCCAGCCGTAACGGTCGTTCCGACTGAAACGGTCGTAAAAAAACCGTCGCAGGTCAAGTACAAGAAAAGTACAAAAAAGATAACCATCACCTGGAAAAAAGCAAAAGGCGCAAAAACGCAGGTTTACTTAAAACAAAAGAATAAAAAATGGAAAAAGCTCGCGACCACGAGCGGGAAATCCTACAAGATCAACAGAAAAAAACACTCCGGAAAAACGATTTACTTCAGACTCAGATCAGTGAAAAAAGTCTCAGGCAAGTATGTATATTCCGATTATACAAAATCAAAAACAATAAAAGCATAAGCCCTAAACCGCTTGTAAAGTAGAATGATCACGATTCATCAAAGGCCTCCTGTGGTAGAATATATCACAGAGGCCTTTTAGTGTGAAAAAAAATCTTGACAAGGCCTTATAATCGTGCTACTATGTCATATGGTTAGGCATGCCTAACGAATATTATAATAAAGAAACAAGTGTTATAAGAGACAAACAAGGAGGTGCCATGATGCCACTAACTGTTGCACGAGAAGGCGAAACAGTGCGTATCGTAAAGGTCGGTGGCCTGGAGGAAACTCACAGACATCTTGAGGAATTGGGATTTGTCCCGGACACGGAAGTGTCTGTCATAAGCAAAGTCGGACAAAACATAATTCTGAATGTCAGAGATTCCAGAGTGGGTCTCGACGGAGAATTGGCAAAAAAAATAATGGTAGAAGGAGGCAAGTCATGAGTAAGTTGAGAGATGCAAAGATCGGTTCGACAGTCACGGTCACCAAGATTGACGGAGCCGGCGCGGTGAAAAAACGTATCATGGATATGGGTATCACCAAGGGTGCTGAGCTTTTTATCCGCAAGGTTGCACCACTGGGCGATCCGGTAGAGATCACCGTACGTGGTTATGAGCTGTCACTGCGAAAAGCAGATGCTGACATCATCGAAGTAAAAGCAGTTTAAAACCGGAACTAAATTGCAGAGTTGAGAAGGAATGGAGGAATATAAAATGTCACTTACTATTGCGCTTGCCGGAAACCCGAACAGTGGTAAGACTACACTGTTCAACGCATTGACCGGTTCCAATCAGTTTGTTGGAAACTGGCCGGGTGTTACGGTTGAGAAAAAAGAAGGAAAGCTTAAGAAAAGCCTTTCCGGCGGACAGGATGTAAAGATCGCGGATCTTCCGGGTATTTATTCTCTTTCGCCATATACTCTTGAGGAGGTTGTTGCGAGAAATTATCTTCTGGGAGAGAGACCGGATGCTATACTGAACATAGTAGACGGAACAAATATTGAGAGAAATCTTTATCTGACAACACAGCTTTTAGAGCTTGGAATCCCGGTTGTAATGGCTGTGAACATGATTGATCTGGTCGAGAAAAAAGGAGACAGTGTGAACCTTGAGGCGCTGTCTGAAAAGCTTGGAGTACCTGCGGTGGAGATATCAGCTCTGAAGAGTACGGGTATCGAGAAGGTGGTCCAAAAGACGATCGAATACGCAAAAGGACAGAAAGCGCCTAAGCCAATCCGCCAGTTTGACGATGATGTTGAAAAGGCGATAAACACAGTTGAGTCACAGCTTGGAAACGGGGTGTCTGAGACACTTAAAAGGTTTGTGGCTATCAAGGTTTTGGAAAATGACGACAAGATAAAAGAGATGCTTGACGGGCTTCCGGATGCTTCGGCAGTCGTAAAGGAGCTTGAGCAGGCAAAGGATGACGACGTAGAAAGTATCATCACCGGAGAGAGATATTCATTTATCGGAAGCATCATCGATGAGTGCATCAGGAAAAAGGACAAGCATGCGTCGACTATTTCCGATAAGATAGACAGAATAGTGACAAACCGTATATTGGCGCTGCCTATTTTTGCACTGATCATGGTGCTTGTTTACTACGTATCGGTAACAACTGTCGGTACTTGGGGAACAGATTGGGCAAATGACGGGGTGTTTGGTGATGGATGGTGTGTGCCGTTCACTGACGGTGCTTACAACGATGCAGTAGAAGAGTATGAAGGTGCTTCAGATGTAGTTTCTGCCTTTGTTGAAAGTGAGGAGTACGGCGACGAGACCGTGGCAGGAAAGCTTGACACCGAGGCTGAAGACTTCGACGGTGCTGCTGCTGTCGCTGCCCTGAAGGACTGGATGGCTCAAAAAGCGATCCCGGCTACTGCTACCGTGAGTCATGAGGTGGAGGATGAGGAAACACTTGAGACATCTACGGAAGAGCATACAGGAACTGAGCTTGCAGATGCGATTCCTGTAATCGAAAAATATGGGGCCGAAGCTCCGGATCCTTCTGAGCAGGGTGCTGTATTTGTGCCGGGCGTACCGGTGCTCGTAGGCAATCTTCTTGATGCGATAGGAGTTCCTGAAGAAGGTTGGGTACGTGGTCTGATACTTGACGGAATCGTGGCCGGTGTCGGTGCGGTACTCGGATTTGTACCTCAGATACTTGTATTGTTCATCTTCTTGGCATTTTTGGAGAGCTGCGGATATATGGCGCGTATCGCGTTCATCCTGGATAGGATATTCAGAAGATTCGGTCTTTCCGGAAAGTCATTTATTCCTATCCTGGTAGGTACCGGATGCGGAATCCCGGGAATCATGGCATCGAGAACCATAGAGAATGAGAACGATCGTCGTATGACGGTTATGACTACAACATTTATTCCGTGCGGAGCAAAGCTTCCGTTTATCGGAATGGTGGCCGGAGCGATCTTCGGCGGAGCCTGGTGGGTGGCACCGAGTGCATACTTCATGGGAATGGCAGCTATCATCATATCAGGTATTATTCTGAAAAAGACAAAGATGTTCTCCGGAGACCCGGCACCGTTTGTGATGGAGCTTCCGGCTTATCATCTTCCGACAGTGGGAACTGTGCTTAGAAGTATGTGGGAGAGAGGCTGGTCATTTATCAAAAAGGCAGGAACCATCATCCTTCTTTCGACCATAGTTATCTGGTTCCTTTCATTCTTCGGTTGGGTTGACGGTGAGTTCAGGATGCTCAGCGAGGATGAGATCGATTCCTCCATGCTTGCGGCGATCGGAAGCGCTATCTCGTGGATTTTTGCTCCGCTCGGATGGGGCGATTGGCAGGCGACAGTGGCATCTGTTACCGGACTTGTTGCAAAAGAGAACATCGTAGGAACCATGGGAATCCTGTACGGAGGCGGAGATGCAAGCGTTTGGGCAAACATCGGAACCGCATTTGGTACAACCTCTATAGTAGGTCTTATCGCCGGCTACAGCTTCCTTACATTCAACCTCCTTTGCGCTCCGTGCTTTGCGGCGATGGGAGCTATCAAGCGTGAGATGAACAACACCGTATGGTTCTGGCGTGCGATCGGATATCAGTGCGGATTCGCTTACCTGGTTGCGATGTGCATATATCAGCTTGGATGTCTCGTAACAGGAAATATCGATGGTATCCAGATCATATTCCAGATACTCAGTGTCGTTGTAGTGCTGGCCGGTATCTGGCTCCTTGTGAGAAAGCCTCGCCAGAAATCAAGCACACTTAAGGTTTCGGGTAAGCTTGGTGAAATGAAAGGAATGTGATACTGCTATGGTAGGGACGATCATAACATGTGTGGTACTGATGGCCATCGTGGCGCTTATCATTCGGTACATTGTTCAGGAAAAGAAAAAAGGAAAGTCCCCGATTTGCGGTGGAGATTGCGGCCATTGTGGTCACAATTGTCCTCATGCCGGTTCGATTAAGCAAAGAAATGTTTGATTTGACTGACTAATTGTGTTATACTGTTCGATGTAAGGGTGGAATCGAAACAGGAGGATATGATTATGCGATCAAATGAATCATCTGAGGACTACATTGAGACTATACTGTTATTGTCCAAAAAGCTCCCGGTTGTGCGATCTGTCGACATAGCCAATGAGTTGGGATACAAAAAAAGCAGTATCAGTGTAGCTATGAAGAAGCTCAGAGAGTCAGGTTATATAACGGTTACCGAGGCCGGATTTATCTATCTTACGGATGAGGGAAAGGCTTTGGCAGAAAGTGTCTATGAAAGGCACACGGTATTTACCGAGCTTTTGATGTCGCTCGGTGTATCCGCTGAGGTGGCGGAAAAGGATGCTTGCAGGATTGAACACGTAGTCAGTGAAGAAAGCTTTGCGGCGATAAAAAGGCATATCAATAAGTAACAAACTAAGGCTCCCGGCGTTTGCCGGGAGCTTTGTGCGTTTGTAAAGAAAGAAGGAGAATAAGATTGGTTAAAGAAACGCTTGCCCTGCTTTTGGCAGTAGAACTTACTTTGTCAGGTACGACTCCCACCGTTCAAAAAACGCTGTATGACACGTATAAAGATAAGCCTGCGCTTACAGTAGTGGATGTAAAGGGACGCGAAAAAAAAGAAGTCGATGAGATGTTTTACGTACGAAAGATATCGGATAAGATATGGAAGGACATGAAGGGCAAAAGCTATCACAAAGGCTGTCCTGTAAAAAGAAAGGATCTTCGTGTTCTGAGAGTCCTTTACTACGGATATGATAAAAAGCATCATATAGGTGAGATGGTGATAAACAAGTCTCTTGCTAAAGGCGCTAAAACGATTTTTTACAAGCTTTATAAAAAGAAGTATCAGATACACAAGATGCAAAGGATAGATGCCTACGGAGGTGATGATGATGCGTCTATAGCCGACGATAATACTTCATGCTTTAATCACCGAAAGGTAGAAGGGTCGAAAAACCTTTCCAAGCACAGCTACGGTCGCGCGATAGATATTAATCCCGTTCACAATCCGTACGTTCACAAGGTGAACGGCAAGTGGAAGGTATCTCCGAAGAAGTCTAAAAAATACGCCGACAGAAGTAAAAAATTCAAGCATAAGATCACCCATAATGATTACTGCTTTAAGCTGTTTAAAAAAGCGGGATATAAGTGGGGAGGAGACTGGATAACACTCAAGGATTACCAGCATTTTCAAAAGATATAATTGCTGAATAATAAGCTAATTTTAAGAATAATAAAAGGAGTATATCGAAGCGGTGTGCTCCGAAAGAAAGGATAAAATCATGGATAAAAAGACGCTTATTTTTGCCACGGGAAATCAGGGAAAAGTAAATGAATTCAAACAGATGCTCGGAGATGAGTATGAGATCCTTTCTATGAAGGATCTCGATATCGATGTAGATATCGTCGAGGACGGAAAAACTTTTGAGGAGAATGCTATCATCAAAGCAAAAACGGTTTGCGAGGCGACAGGCAAGATGGTTCTCGCCGACGACTCGGGCTTTGAGGTTGATGCGCTAGGAGGTGAGCCGGGTATCTACTCGTCGCGTTTTATGGGGGAGGATACTCCTTATTCTGTTAAAAATGCCGAGCTTTTGCGAAGATGCGAAGGTGTCCCGTATGAAGACAGGGGAGCACGCTTTGTATGTGTGATCGCATGTGCCTTTCCTGACGGAAATGTAGAGACGGTCAAGGGCGTGATAGAAGGAAAACTCGCCGATGAACCGAAGGGAGAAAACGGCTTTGGATACGATCCGATCTTTTATTATCCTGAGAGAAAAATGACCACAGGAGAGATGGAGCCCGATGAGAAAAACGCCATCTCGCACCGCGGCCAGGCCGTCAGAAAAATGGTAGATCTTTTAAAGAGTCATTCTTCCTCGGCCAAGTAAATGCTGGCGGCACGGTAATCCTTCGGAAGCTCGCCCATTTCCTCTTTAAACACCTTGGAAAAGTAGGCCGCCGAGGAGAATCCGCATTTTTCACTTATAAGAGCGATGGGGTCGTCACTTTGCCTGAGCATCCTGGCGGCCATATGAACCCTGTAATGATTCAGATACTGAACGGGTGCCATATGCACGGAACGGTTGAAAAGTCTCGTGCATTCCCGCTCGCTCATCATGCCGGCAGCGGCTATATCCTTGAGAAGGATCCTGTCATGGAAGTTTTCCTGGATAAACTCTATCATATCACGGACATTCTCCGAGACGCCGGTATCGTCGCCTCCGGTTGAGATCTTATCCATATTTGCCTGCAGAAACATACACCAGAAATGACTGAGTCTGGAACGTATCTCAAATTCATAACCAAAGCTCTCTTCGCGAAAAAGGTCGATGACGGCAAGTATCTCGCTTATCATCCTGATGTTCTCCCTCGAATCGGGTGTGATCGGGACTGCCCTCATTTTTTTTGACCTGACTACGGGAGCAATGTATTTCATTTCCCATACGCTGTTGTATATCCCTGCCAAAAAGTTGATATCGAAAAATATAGTGTACTGCTTCCACCTGGCTGCCCCTCCGGTTACCTTTACGGAATGCAAGACGTCTGTATTGTAAAAAATGGCATCGCCCTTCTTCAGATGAAAGCTTCCTCCGGTAAAAAGATAATCTGCTTCTCCCTCCATGATGTAGTTCAGCTCGAATACCGGATGCCAGTGCCAAGTAACATTTTGGTGCCTTACCGTGGCTACGTTGGTCAGTTTGCAAGCGCACGGAAAATCGGGCGTATAGCCCTCCATAACCTCACGCCTGTCGTCGTCTTTAATAAAATTTGCCTCTATTATCATGCTCAAATCTCCTATTATCGTCCTATCTGATGTCTTTATTTTTGTATTATATACCCAAATTGAAAAAATGTAAAGCCGTTTCCTGTAAAAACCGTGTATTTTTGCGATGTCCTGATTTTGATAATTTATGTCCGCAAAGGTGGTGTTGCTCAATGAGAAGATATGTTAGTATGCAACTGTACAGAGGATGAAAGAAGAAAACAACTGAAGAGGAGATCAAAAGAACTGATGATCAACAACTTTTAAAAAAGGAGGCGATTGTTATGTTTAAGTTGAAGATGTTTGTAATGCCAAGTGGCGAGAGAATTCGTAATACCGTAAAGGAATGCAAGGGTGATGTTTTCCTTGTACTTCCGGATAAGACATTTTGCAACCTGAAAAAGGATCATGCAACAGTCAATACATTGTCGCTGTTCCCTAACAAGTATACTACTTACAATCTGGTATACGAAAACGAAGAAGACAGTGAACAGCTTTTCAGTCTTTTATACTAATGGGATTTCAGATTGTGTGAATACATCCTCAAGACTCGAACGTCTGCTGACATAAAGTCGGTGGACGTTCCTTTTATTTTTATTGAAAAAATACCATCGTTATGATAATATATATAAGTGTGTGAAATGAAGGAGGGGATGCATATGTACATCGATCAGACGACAATGCTTTTTGTATGGCTTGGAGTCATAATAATCACACTGGTGATCGAGATAATCACACAGGGACTTACGACGATATGGTTTTCAATCGGTGCGGCGGTTGCGGCGATCGTGAACAATTGGGCACCGCCTCTGTGGGTGCAGATAGCGGTATTCTGTGTCGTATCTATCGTGTTTATGCTGCTTGCGAGACCTTTTGCACAGCGGATGATGAGAAACACGATCACTCCGACCAACATCGATCAGCTTCTGCAGGAAGAAGGTATAGTCATTGAGACCATCGACGCTGATAAGCAGACCGGCCACATCAGACTCCGTGATGTCGAGTGGATCGCAAGAAGCGAGGACGGAAGTGTGATTGATAAAGGAGAGACGGTCCTTATCAAAAAGATAGAGGGAGTTAAGCTTACAGTAGCAAAAAAATAAGCCCAAAGGGCAGATTAAGGCTTTAAAGAAGTCAAAGGAGGTAATCATGCATAACGGAAATCAGGCTTTGTTGATAGTGGGAGTTGTGATCGTAGTTCTCATACTGATCATACTTGCATCGTGTATACGTATCGTACCGCAAGCGTATGCTTTTATAGTTGAGAGGCTCGGTGGATATCAGGCAACATGGGGCGTAGGACTTCATTTGAAGCTTCCGATCATCGACCGAGTGGCGAACAAGGTCCTTTTAAAGGAGCAGGTTATCGATTTCAAGCCGCAGCCTGTGATCACAAAGGATAATGTCACGATGCATATCGATACCGTGGTATTTTTCCAGATCACGGATCCAAAACTTTACACATATGGAGTTGAGTATCCGATAAGCGCTATCGAAAACCTGACAGCGACTACGCTTCGAAATATAATCGGTGATCTCGAGCTCGACCAGACGCTCACATCGCGTGAGACCATAAACACCACCATGCGTGCGAACCTGGACGTGGCGACGGATCCGTGGGGTATCAAGGTCAATCGTGTCGAGCTGAAAAACATCATCCCGCCGGCTGAGATCCAGGAGGCGATGGAGAAGCAGATGAAGGCCGAGCGAGAGAGACGTGAGTCTATCCTTCGTGCGGAGGGTGAGAAAAAATCCACGATTCTTGTCGCAGAAGGAAAGAAAGAGTCGGCGATCCTCGAGGCTGAGGCTGAGAAGCAGGCAGCGATCCTCCGTGCGGACGCAGTGAAGGAAGCGACTATACGTGAGGCGGAGGGACGTGCACAGGCTATCGAGGCTGTGCAGAAGGCGACAGCAGAGGGTCTTAAGTACTTAAACGAGGCTGCTCCGACCAAGCAGGTGCTGACATTAAAGAGTCTAGAGGCTTTTGAGAAGGCGGCTGACGGCAAAGCAACCAAGCTTATCATCCCGTCAGAGATACAGGGTATCGCCGGACTTGCAGGTGCGGTGGCAGAGCTTGTAAAATCGCCTGAAAACGTCGATTGACTTAGGTCTTGATATATGTTAAACTGTCCCTTCGGGGGTAAGTAATAAATGAAAAATGAAAGTGAAAATGCCGGGTCCGGTTCGCTTTTGCATTCGCTTCTTTTGCTTTTGGCAGCGGCGATCTGGGGAAGTGCATTTGTGGCGCAGAGTGTCGGGATGGATTACATCGGTCCCTTCACCTTCAGCGCGGTCAGGAATACCGTTGGTTTTTTAGTCCTGATACCGATCAGCCTGATCAGTCGAAAAAAATGGCCGGAAAACTCGGCCGGACACCGCTTCGGCATATCTAAGCAGACTCTTTTAGGCGGCCTTATATGCGGTGTGGTACTGTGTGCATCAAGTAACTTCCAACAGTATGGGATGGTATTCACCACAGTCGGAAAGTCCGGGTTTATCACTGCGTTATACATAGTTTTTGTTCCGGTGTTTGGGATATTTTTAAAAAAGAAGACTACATGGCGTACGTGGTTTTCCGTTATCCTCGCGGTGGTCGGACTGTACCTTCTGTGTATGAAGGGGACTGATCTGACGCTGAATATAGGAGATGGCCTGATGCTCGTATGCGCGATGCTCTTTGCGTGGCATATCCTTACGGTCGATCATTTTATAGAGGGTGCGGATTCGGTCACGATGAGTTGTATACAGTTCGGAGTGACTGCTTTGATCTCGACGGTTCTGATGTTTGTGTTTGAAGAGCCTAAAGCCGGACCGATAACACAGGCCTGGCTTCCGATACTGTACGCGGGTATACTCTCATCGGGTGTGGCTTTTACGCTACAGATCATCACTCAGAGACACTTGAGTCCTGTGGTGGCAGCACTTATCATGAGTATGGAGAGTGTGTTCTCCGTCCTGTCGGGATGGCTTGTGCTCGGTGAGTGGATGAGTGTACGCGAGCTGTGCGGATGTATGCTTATGTTCGCTGCGATCATCCTGGCACAGATTCCGGGAAGAAGGAATAAGGCTGAGTTTCAACAGGAAGCATAAAGTATAAATATACTAAAATAAATATAAAAATATTACGAGGTGTAAAAATGGGCAAGAAAAACATCAGTCATGAAGAGGAAGTAAGAAGATACCGCATAAGGACGAAGATTTTGACGGTCATCGGCTTGACTGTGGTAGCGGGGCTTATCGTAGCGACGTTTTTTACGCAAGGAAAGGTTGATCCCGAAAGCTACGAACCGGCAGTGTATGCAACTGTGGTTGCGGTGATACCGCCGGTGGCTGCGATAGCGCTTGCATTGATAACGAAGGAGGTTTACTCATCCCTGTTCTTCGGTATCATAATCGGAGCACTTCTTTATTCAAACGGAAATCTTGAGCTGGGATTGAATACGATGTTATATAAAGAAGAAGCCGGACTTATCAGTAAGTTGTCAGACTCTTGGAATGTTGGTATTCTTGTATTCCTTATACTTCTTGGTATCATAGTCGCTCTTATGAATGAAGCCGGCGGGTCGAAAGCGTTCGGCCATTGGGCTTCAAAGCATATAAAGACAAAAAGAGGGGCGCAGCTTGCGACGGTTGTTTTGGGCGTGCTGATCTTCGTAGACGATTACTTCAACTGCCTGACGGTAGGCTCTGTCATGCGCCCTATCACGGATCGCCATCAGACATCTCGAGCTAAGCTCGCATATCTTATCGATTCGACGGCGGCGCCTGTCTGCATCATCGCACCGGTCTCGAGCTGGGCTGCAGCAGTCACCTCAAGTGTGCCGGAGGATTCGGGGATCAACGGATTCTCGATGTTTTTGACGACTATCCCGTACAATTTTTACGCACTCACTACTATACTTATGATACTTTTCATCACCGCGCGTAAGATAGATTTCGGATTGATGAAGACTCACGAGAAAAATGCCGAGAAAGGCGACCTGTTCACGACATCGGCAAGACCGTACGGAGAGCCGGGTGATGATGAGCCGGTGGAACGCGATATGAGTAAGGGTAAGGAAGGTCATGTTATCGACCTCGTATTTCCGATCGTTGTTCTTATCGTCTGCTGTGTATTTGGTATGGTATACACAGGTGGATTCTTTGAGGGCGCGAGCTTTATTGATGCTTTCGCAGATGCGGATGCTTCGAAAGGTCTCGTATTCGGAAGTATGATAACGCTACTTGTCAGCTTTTCATTCTTTATGATAAGAGGAACGCTTTCGTTCAAAAGGTTTATGGAGTGTGTTGCAAAGGGATTTAGACTGATGACCGCACCTGTTCTTATTCTGGCGCTTGCGTGGACGCTGTCGGGAATGACAAACCTTCTTGGTCTGAAGATTTTTGTAGCTGATCTCGTCGGAGGCATGGCAAGTTCGGTTCAGATGTTCTTACCTTTGATAATATTTGTAGTAGCTCTGTTTTTGGCATTTGCGACGGGAACCAGCTGGGGAACCTTTGCCATCCTGATCCCGATAGTCTGCAATGTATTTGCAACCCCGGAGACTGCTCATATGCTTGCGATATCTATCGCGGCCTGCCTTGCGGGTGCGGTTTGCGGAGACCACTGTTCGCCGATATCCGATACGACTATCATGGCCAGTGCAGGAGCTCAGTCCGACCATGTGAACCACGTGTCGACGCAGCTTCCGTATGCGCTTACGGCTGCTGCTGTTTCGGCAGTAGGCTTCCTTATGGCTGGAGTGATCGGTTATCTGACGGAGAGCAATATAGCGATGCTTGCCCTCCCGGTAACCTTGGCAGTGCTGATC
This sequence comes from uncultured Eubacteriales bacterium, assembly GCA_900318295.1. Lineage (GTDB taxonomy): Bacteria > Bacillota > Clostridia > Lachnospirales > Lachnospiraceae > Eubacterium_F. The sequence continues at coordinate 3,660 of ONKC01000030.1, read as the reverse complement.
ATCACCTTGCTTGTTATCGAGAAGAAAGAGAATAAAAAAGAAGCAAAAACGGAGTGATATACTCCGCTTAGAAGGGATTACAGTTTAATATGTTTAGTTTGTATCTTATCATTTTTTTTGTATCTATGGTACCTATCGTAGAGCTTAGAGGAGCTTTGATACTGGCAGCTTACTATAACGCCATACATCCGGAGTTCTCGATGCTCTGGGCCTATATAATCTGTGTTATAGGCAATATGATCCCGGTTCCGTTCATCTATATCTTTTTGAGATGGATTCTGGAGTGGGGTTCAGATAAAAAACTGATAGGTAAACCATTTTCATGGGTCTTGGAGAAGGGAGAAAGAGCCGGGAAAAAGCTCGAAGAGAAAGCCGGTAACGGTCTTTTCTTTGCATTGCTTTTGTTTGTGGGGATACCTCTGCCGGGGACGGGCGCATGGACGGGTACCCTGGGTGCATCCATACTTGATATGAAGTTTAAGAAAACGGTCGCTGCAGCGATGGGCGGAGTGATACTTGCCGGTATCATCATCAGCAGCGTAAGTGTATTCGGTTTCTCATTTATCTGAGAAGAACCAAACATACATTAAATGCTTGTTTTGAACGCTATATAGGAGATCATGCATGCGAAAGACAAAAAGCGTATCACAGATCATAGCAGCACATACACTGACCTATTTCAATTTTTTGAATCTGGTCCTGTGTGTGCTCGTTTTGATTTCGGGACAGTATAAAAATATGCTCTTTATGGGTGTCGTGATCAGCAACGCTCTGATAGGCATCGTGCAGGAGCTGCGTGTGAAAAAACTGATCGACAGACTGAGTGTCCTTACTCAGGCGAAGGCGAGAGTTCTGAAGGTGCCGGAAGGTACGACGGATCCGGATCTGCTTTCTTCGGCAGAGACCGAGGAGGTGCCTACAGAGGACCTTAGAGTCTCTCAGATCATCAGATTGTCCGCAGGAGATCAGATAGTATGCGACGGTACGGTGCTTTTATCCGAGGGTATGGAGGTGGATGAGTCCATGCTCACCGGTGAGAGTGTGCCCGTGCATAAAAATGCGGGCGATGAGCTTTTTTCAGGAACGCATATAGTCGCCGGTGGAGGGGCTGCTCTGATCGTGCATACGGGTGAGGATAACTATGCTTCTAAGCTGGTTGAGAAGGCTCGTACCAAAAAACGCGCATCCTCGGAGATGCAGGATGCCATCAATCGTATAATACGTTATGTTTCATTTGCATTGATACCGATAGGCGCCGGACTTTTTTGCATACAGTTTTTCAGAGCACATGCCGGGATGTCGGATTCGCTTGTAAACACTGTGGCGGGAGTTCTGGGGATGATCCCGGAGGGGCTTGTTCTTTTGACGAGTATATCCTTTATACTCGGAGTGGGACGTCTTGCGGGCAAACGCGCTCTCGTGCAGGAAATGGAGGCTATCGAGGCTTTAGCCAGGGTAAATACTCTTTGCCTTGACAAGACCGGTACGATCACTACAGGTGCGCTGAAGGTGGAAAAGGTTGTCCGTATTAGGGAGGTCAGAGAAGCAGGTACTGATGAGGAAGAGATCAGACGCTTGATGGAGGGGATCGCTCATGCATTTTCCGAGACCAATGTGACGGGAGATGCGCTGAAGGAGTTTTTTGCCGATACCAAGCCGTACAAAGTTTTGGAAGCTCTTCCGTTTAATTCCAGACGCAAGTATATGGGTGTCGAGTTTGAAGGTGCAGGAGCGTATGTTCTTGGGGCACCGGATTTTATAACGAAAGAAGAACAAATATTACAAAAATCAGAGGAATATGCAACAAAAGGATATCGTGTGCTACTTTTATCAAAAGTAGATGGTATGGCCGATATGCCACAGGACCTTACGGGGGTTGAACCCATGGCACTTATCGTGCTTTCCGACTGTGTAAAGGAGGATGCGTCGGAGACTCTGAAGTTCTTTAGAGATATGGGTGTTCAGATAAAGATAATATCCGGTGATAACCCGGCGACGGTATCAGCGGTCGCTCTTATGGCAGGACTTGAGGGCGGAGAGAGATATGTGGATGCTACCGAGCTTCCGACAGACCCGGATGAGCTTAAGAAGGTTGTAGGTGATTATGTGGTATTCGGTCGAGTATCACCTGAGAAAAAATATGATATCATCCGTGCTTTTCAGGCTGCGGATGAACAAAAAAGCCTTCCTTCCGGGGCTAAGCCTGCTAAGCACGGCCGTATAGTGGGCATGGTCGGTGACGGTGTGAACGATGTACTTGCTCTAAAGGAAGCGGACTGCTCTATCGCGATGGCAAACGGTGCTGATGCTGCGAGGCAGACAGCTCATATAGTGCTGACGGATTCAAACTTCGCATCCATGAAAAACATAGTAAAGGAAGGCCGTACGATCATCGGAAATATAGAGAGGGTATCCGCGTTATACCTCACAAAAACGATATACTCTGTCCTTTTGTGCGTGCTTTTTATCATAATCGGAAAGAATTATCCGTTTATACCGATCCAGCTCAGTCTGATCGGAGCGACGGCTATAGGTATCCCGAGCTTTTTGCTGGCACTCGAGCAGCACGATGAGGTCGTGATCAGTGGATTTTTACGTCATGTCCTGCGTATCTCGCTACCCGGAGCCATAGGTATGGTCTTGGTGACGAGTGTGGTGCAGATACTTGACAAGCTGCTTTTGCTCGGGCCGGACATGGTAAGCACGCTGAATATGTTTTTAGGTGGTGCTGTAAGCCTGGGAGTGCTCGTATTCGTCTGCAGACCGATGAACAAGATGAGGTTTGCGATGTGCGTGGGAATGACGGCTATATTTGTCGGAGCATGTTTTATGTTCCCGCAGTTTTTCGGTATTATATCTCTTTTTTAAAAAATGCTTGACAAGTTACCGTATGATGAGTATAATTGAAAAGTACGTGAGCGTGTCGATGCTCACTATTGATTCACATGGAGTCTTAGCTCAGCTGGGAGAGCATCTGCCTTACAAGCAGAGGGTCATAGGTTCGAGCCCTATAGGCTCCATTTTCAACTGAAAAGTTGAGATGGCGGGGTAGCTCAGTTGGTAAGAGCACACGGTTCATACCCGTGGTGTCGCTGGTTCGACTCCAGTTCCCGCTAGTAAGACAGGTAAGAGCGAGAAAGGAACGGTTCATACCCGTGTGTGTCGATGTCCACGCAGGCGTGGACGGGTTCGACTCCAGTTCCCGCTAGAAAATTCATGAGGGTGATAAGAGATCTTATCACCCTCGTTTTGATATGGAGGTAAAAGATGCGAATAGGACATGGTTATGACGTGCATAAGCTGGTTGAGGGTCGGCCGCTTATCATCGGTGGGGTAGAGATCCCACACACACTCGGTCTGTATGGCCACTCAGATGCTGATGTGCTCCTGCACGCGATAACGGATGCGATACTGGGTGCTGCCGCGCTCGGTGATATCGGTCTGCACTTCCCCGACACGGATGATAAGTGGAAGGGAGCGGACAGCTTAAAGCTTTTATCTATGGCTTATGATAAGGTAAGAGAAAAGGGATATACCATCGAAAACATCGATGCGACCATACTCGCGCAAAAACCGAAGCTTCGTCCTTATATAGATAAGATGAGACATAATATTTCCCATACCCTTCAGTTGGATATTGATCAGGTAAATATCAAGGCG
>ONKC01000147.1 GCA_900318295.1 uncultured Eubacteriales bacterium | reverse complement strand
TGAGTCACGACATGAATCTGCCCGTTTATGCCACGCGCAAGGTGCACGAGGGCATAGACCAGAATTATTGCGTTGCCCGTAAGGTTTCAGCCGAACATAAGAAAGAGATAGAACTGGGTACTGAAATACAGCTTGGCGACTTTAAGGTGTGCCCGTTTGCAGTTCCTCATGATGCAAGTGAAAACGTCGGTTACGAGATTAAAGTTGAGGGACTTACGTTTGTCGTGATTACCGATGTCGGCAGCATCACAGAGGTTTTCAAAGCCACCGCCCGCACAACCGGCGATGACACCCTGCTCAACATAAACTCTTCCATCATGGATCTTATCAGTCAGCTTAAACTCAATATCATTGTTGTCAAGGCTAACCAAAGCCTTTTTCTCAACATCCCTTAAAATATCTCCGGGATTTTCGTTCACCTCATCAATAGTATATACATTGCTCGGGTGGAACGGCATAGCGATCATAGGCTTGATCTTTGACAGATCAACCTCCACAACCCCGTCATAATATGTAACATCTGCAGGCTTAAGCTCTTTATAAGCATCGCTTCTTCCATGGATCTCATAAAACTCTTTAACCAAATCATCTGTTCTCCAGATTGAAGAAAGGCAGGTAGTCTCTGTAGTCATTACATCGACGCCGATCCTGAAATCCACACTGAGATTGTCGATACCCGGGCCGACAAACTCCATAACTTTATTATTTACATAACCGTTCTCAAATACAGCACCGATTATAGCCAAAGCCACATCCTGAGGTCCGACACCCGGTACCGGTTTCCCGGTGAGATAAATCGCAACTACTCCCGGCATCGGAATGTCATAGGTCTGCTCCAAAAGCTGTTTTACGATCTCAGGACCGCCCTCTCCAATAGCCATCGTACCAAGTGCCCCGTATCTGGTATGGGAATCAGAGCCAAGGATCATCGCTCCTCCCTCAGCCAGCATCTCTCTGGCAAACTGATGGATCACGGCCTGATGAGGAGGAACATAAACACCGCCGTATTTTTTGGCACATGAAAGACCAAACATATGGTCATCCTCATTTATCGTACCTCCCACCGCACAAAGAGAATTGTGACAATTGGTAAGGACATATGGTACCGGAAACCTCTCAAGTCCGGAAGCTCTTGCTGTCTGCAAAATACCGACAAATGTAATATCATGAGATGTCAGCTTATCAAATTTGATATTGAGATTCGACGTATCACCTGACTTGTTATGACCGGTAAGAATGCCATAGGTCATGGTTCCGGTCTTAGCCGTCTCCCTATCATACTCCGGAGCGCCTTCATCAACAAGCTTTTCTCCGTCAATCAAAAATGCTCCACCCTCTCTAAGTGTAATCATACTTTCAAAACTCCTTTCAACTTTTATATTCAATATGAATTATCGTTTTTTTCTATCCCAACGCTGTTCACAGTACATACATCTGTAAACACGATGATCTCTGTCTGTGAGCTTGAACTTGTGAGGAAGCTCCTGCTCAATAGAAGTAATGCATCGTGGATTTTTGCATTTAATAATATTTGTTACGATATCAGGAAGAGGAAGCACCCTCTTTTCAACAATCCTGTTATCCTTTATGACATCTATGGTTATGTTTTCATCAAGCACACCGAGAACCTCAAGATCTATAGTTATCGGGCCTTCAATCTTAATGATGTCCTTTTTACCCATCTTTGATGAGCGTGCGTTTTTAATGATTGCCACCGAAGCATCGATATCCTCCAGATGAAGATAATTATATATCTCCATAGCGCCACCTGCACGAATATGGTCGATCACGACGCCCTCCTGCAAACCGCCTATCCTAAGCTCTTTATTCTCCATGGCTGTTTCCTTTCATGTTATTTTTAAAAATATCAAGACAATCGTATCCGACATCATAAAACAATTAGGATATCGTGCCGGCCGCCTTTAAAAGTGTGATGATCAAAGCCATCCTTACATATACACCGAACTCGGCCTGCTTGAAATACACAGCCCTCGGATCATCATCAATCTCGGTAGCTATCTCATTCACTCTCGGAAGCGGATGCAAAACAAGCATATCATCTCTGGCCAGCTCCATCTTTTTCCTATCTAAGATAAAGGAATCCTTCAATCGGATATAATCCTCTTCGTTGAAGAAACGCTCTCTTTGAACTCTTGTCATGTAAAGTATGTCAAGTTCAGGCATAACATCCTCTAAAACCCCGACCTCACGATAATCGATCAGATTTCTGTCAAGGATATCTTTTCTGAGATAATCTGGAATCTTCAACTCATCAGGAGAGATCATGATAAAATGGACATCAGGGTATCTGACCATTGCCTCCACAAGCGAATGTACGGTACGTCCGAACTTCAGATCACCGCAAAGACCGATGGTAAGACCCGAAAATCCGTTCTTAAGCTTTTTGATCGTCATCAGATCTGTAAGAGTCTGTGTAGGATGATTGTGACCTCCGTCACCTGCGTTGATCACCGGAATCCGGGAATGAACACTGGCAACATACGGAGCACCCTCCTTCGGATGTCTCATCGCACAGATGTCTGCATAGGATGAGATCACTCTTATGGTGTCCGATACACTCTCTCCTTTTGCCGCCGATGAAGAATCAGCAGAAGAAAAACCAAGCACCTGACCGCCGAGATTCAGCATAGCAGATTCAAAGCTGAGTCTCGTTCTCGTGCTTGGTTCGTAAAAACAGGTCGCCAATTTCTTGCGATGACACACATCCGCATAATCATCGGGTTTATCGTA
>ONKC01000043.1 GCA_900318295.1 uncultured Eubacteriales bacterium | reverse complement strand
GGAACTTTCCGTGAGGTCCGTATTTGATCACCATCCGGCGTCCGCAGACCTCACAGATCTCATCGCTCTCCTCGTCAGCGATTTTCACACTCTCCAGGTTTTTCCCGGCGATCTCCACCGCAGCTTCCAGGTCGGGGTAAAAATTCCGCACAACAGTCTTCCAGTCCACCGTGCCTTCCCCGACAGAATCAAGGAGCGTCTCCAGGTTCGCCGTGAATTTCTTGTCCACGATGGCAGGGAAGTTCTCGACCATGATCCGGTTTACGATCTGACCGATCTCCGTGACATACAGATTCTTCTGCTCGCGGGTGATGTACCTGCGAACAGAGGACTCTCAATCCGTCATTCGACCAGAAACTTCCCTAATAGAGAAGGCTCTAAGGTGACAAACGGTCAGATCGCATCAGTTGCTCTGATGGATGCAAGGTCTATCGCTGCAACTGCAGCAAATAAAGGCTATCTTACCGCTGCTACAGATATTGATGTGAACTTTACCAAACCTAAGTATTTCTTCGACAAGAGCATATATGATAATCGAGTGTATAACGGAATCGGAAAGGCTGAACCGGATACTCCTATCGTTTTTGGTCCGAATATCGTTGACTGGCCGAAAATGTATCCGCTTACGGATAACATTCTTCTGAAGGTTGTGTCAATGATTCATGATCCGGTTACTACAACAGACGAGTTGATCCCGTCCGGTGAGACTTCATCGTACAGATCAAATCCGCTCGGACTTGCAGAGTTTACACTCTCAAGAAAGGATCCTGCGTATGTCGGCAAGGCAAAAGAGGTTCATAAAGCGGAGGTAGAGCGAATCAACGGAGGGGATATTTTTGCTGTTGATGATAAGCTTTCTGATGTGTATGACAAGATTCGTTCCAAGTTCGATGTGGATCCGATGAAGACTGAAATCGGATCTGTGATCTTTGCTGTAAAGCCCGGTGACGGTTCTGCCAGAGAGCAGGCTGCAAGCTGTCAGAGGGTGCTTGGAGGACTTGCGAACATATCACGTGAATACGCGACAAAAAGATATCGCTCAAACCTTATTAACTGGGGAATGCTTCCGTTTGTATATGACGGAGATCTTGTATTTGATAAGGATGATTATATTTTTGTTAAGGATATCAGAAAGGCTGTCACCGATAAGATCGATGAGGTTAAGGCTTATGTTATCGGAGACGATGTAAAGGAGATCACTTTGAGACTCGGCGCGCTTACCGATCATGAGCGTGAGATAATCGAGAAGGGATGTCTTATCAATTACAACAGGAAGTAAGATCTGAAAGGAAACGCAGATATGAATGATCAGTTTATGATGGCACATCAGGAATACGCGATCCTGCCCGGAGATGACAATAATCTTTTCGAGGGCAGCAAGGAAGAATTTGCGAAAATGATGATGATGTACAACGGCGCCATCCGTGAAATGAAAACAAAGCTTCAGGTTTTGAATGATGAGCTTTCGATGACGAGAAACAGAAATCCTATCGAGTTTATCGAGACACGTATCAAAAGCCCGGACAGTATAGCGACCAAGCTTAAGAAAAAAGGCGTGCCGCTGACTGTTGAAAATGTCAGGAAGAATCTGAATGATGTTGCCGGAGTCAGGGTTATCTGCGCATTTTTGGATGACATCTATCAGGTTGCTAAAATACTTGAGGAGCAGGATGATGTCGAGATCATAAACACAAAGGATTATATCAGAAAGCCGAAAAAGAACGGTTACAGGAGTCTTCATCTGATCGCAACGGTGCCAGTATTTTTTTCTGAAGGCAAGGAAAATGTAAGAGTTGAGATACAGATAAGAACTATCGCCATGGACTTTTGGGCAAGTCTTGAGCACTCTGTTAAATACAAGAAAAACGTCAGAGATGCCGAGGATATCGTATATGAGTTGAGGGCATGCGCGGATGTTATCAACAGGACCGATGTACATATGCAGTCGATCAGGGACAAGATTGAATATCTGGAGTGATTAAAGGAGATAAGTAGTATGGCTGAGATTATCGATGGTAAGGCTATATCGTTAGCAATTAAGGAAGAATGTCGTGATAAGGTTGAAAAAGAAAACCTGAAGAGATGCCTGGCTGTTGTGCTTGTGGGTGATGATCCTGCAAGTGCTGTTTATGTCGGGAATAAGAAAAAGGCTTGTGAGTTTTGTGGAGTAAAAAGTGTTTCTCATGAGTTGCCGGCCGCTACGACTGAGGAGGAACTCCTTAATCTGGTAGCTGAGTTAAATATGGATGACTCTATTAACGGGATACTGGTGCAGTTGCCTTTGCCTTCTCATATCGATGAGGATAAGGTGATAAGGGCAATTTCTCCGGATAAGGATGTAGACGGATTTCATCCGGAGAATGTTGGGAAGCTCAGTATCGGTCAGCCGGGGTTTCTTTCATGCACGCCTGCCGGAATCATACAGCTTCTTAAGCGTTCGAATGTTGATATGGATGGAAAGAATTGCGTGATTATCGGCAGAAGTAATATCGTAGGCAAGCCTATGGCTCTTTTAATGCTTCGTGAAAATGCGACCGTTACCGTTTGCCATTCGCATACGAAGGATCTAAAAGAGATTTGTAAGCGAGCAGATATTTTGATAGTTGCTATCGGAAAGCCCAAGATGATAGATGCCTCATATGTTAAGGACGGCGCCGTGGTGATCGATGTCGGGATCCACAGACAGGAAAACGGCAAGCTTTGCGGAGATGTAGATTTTGATACGGTCGAGCCCGTAGCATCAATGATAACGCCTGTTCCGGGAGGTGTGGGACCGATGACGATAGCTATGCTTATGAAAAATGTCGTTGACGGAATCGCTAACGATAAGAATATGCCATATGTGGCTATATAACGTAGGAAAGGGTTAAATTGAGTTATACAGTATTTTTCGCTTCTCTCGGTTGCGACAAAAACCTTGTTGATACCGAAAAAATGATGGCGCTGTTGCCTTCGCCGGAGTTTGTTTTAACAGAGGATGAATCTGAGGCCGATGTCATCGTTGTAAATACCTGTGCTTTTATTCTTGATGCCAAGCAGGAGAGTATCGAGACGATTATTGAGTTGGCCCAAATGAAGGAAAACGGACGTTGCAAGGTTCTTATCGCTGCGGGCTGCCTAGCTCAGAGATATCAGTCGGAGCTTAAGGAAGAGATCCCTGAGGTTGATGCTTTGGTCGGGACTACTGCATTTGACAGCCTGGCTGATGTTATAAGAAACGCCATAAAGGGTATGACTGATCCAAAAGAGGATGATATCGCCCCGGAAAGTAACGTATTTAAGCCTTTGGATCACCTTCCCAAGGACCTGACAGAACGTGTGAGAACCGGATTTTCTCCATATAGATATCTTAAGATTGCAGAAGGCTGCAACAAACGCTGTACTTACTGTGCGATCCCGGATATGAGAGGACCGTACAGATCCGTTCCGATGGAGGAACTTATAGCCGAGGCAGAGCTTTTGGCTCAGGACGGTGCGACAGAGCTAATTCTCGTTGCACAGGAGACAACTCTTTATGGAGTTGATATATATGGTGAGAAAAAACTTCCGGAGCTTCTTCATAAATTATGTAAGATTGATGGTATCGAGTGGATCAGACTTATGTATTGCTATCCTGAAGAGATCACAAAAGAGCTTATAGAAGCTATGAAGTCAGAGCCGAAGGTGTGCCATTACCTTGATATACCGATCCAGCATTCTGATGATGATGTTCTTAAAAAAATGGGCCGACGCACCAATCAAAAAGAACTCATCGAAAAAATCGAGATGATAAGAGGGATTCTTCCCGATATTGCCATCAGAACTACTTTGATCAGTGGTTTTCCGGGGGAAACCATAGCTCAACACAAGGCATGTATCGATTTTGTCAAACGCATGCGATTTGACAGACTTGGAGTTTTTCCGTATTCAGAGGAGGAAAATACGCCTGCGGCCGGCTTTGATGACCAGATTGATCCGGAAGAAAGAATCCGACGCGCCGATGAGATCATGAAGGTCTCGGAAGGGGTTATTTTTGATAAAAACAAAGAGCGTATCGGGCGAAAGATGCAGGTTATCGTTGAGGGCTATCTGCCTGAGGATGGATGCTATATCGGCCGAAGTTACAGGGATGCACCCGAGATCGACGGCTTGGTTTTTTTCGAATCCGAGATTGAAAGGTTGACAAGCGAGACGGTTTGGGTTAACATAACAGAAGCCAACGGCTATGACTTGAAAGGAGATATCGTATGAATCTGCCGAATACCCTAACCATATTGCGTGTGGTCATGATTCCGCTTTTCGTGGTTGCAATGCTTTGTGATTTCCCGGAGGGGTTTCCGAATCCCGATATAATCGCGGGGGGTATTTTTATTGCGGCCTGCATTACCGATTTTTTTGACGGATATTTGGCCAGGAAATACAATCAGATCACGACCTTTGGTAAGTTTATGGATCCTTTGGCCGACAAGCTTTTGGTTTGTGCGGCGCTCGTTTGTTTTTTGGCGGATGAGCATCCCGAAATCCCTGCATGGGTTGTTATCGTGATCATAAGCAGAGAGTTTATCATTAGCGGATTTCGGTTGGTTGCCGCTGAAAAGGGCATCACGATTTCTGCCAGCTGGTGGGGAAAGATAAAAACCACAGTACAGATGGCGATGAGTCTGCTTTTGATATTCCACTTTGAAGCCGAGGTTTTCAGGATCATAGATATAGTTTTTGTATATCTTGCATTGGTACTGACAGTGATATCTTTGGTCGATTATATCTATCGCAATCGAGGGGTCATGAAAGATATCGAATAATTTGACTAAATGCCTGTTTTTGTCAATAAAGTGACAAATAAATACCCTATAATGTACAGAGTAATCAGTAATATGGGAAAGGTTTTGAGGTGACGTTGTGAAGAAGCTGACCGGATTACTCTGTATAGTGCTTTTAGCGTTTGCACTTACAGCGTGCGACTCGGATGATGAAAAGCTTCCCGAGTCTACATCCAATCAAACAGTCGACGATGATGCCGATGATGTTATTTCTACGCCGAAGATAGAAACCATCACGGTGTTTACCATCGATCCTTCCAGCATGTCCATTGTTCCTTCTCAGGTAAAGAAAAATGAAGATGATGACTCCGTTGAGTATATCACCAAGCTGGTTACGGAGAATCTTGAGGATGATGAGATTCAGGTTTCAAAGGTAACTAAGGATGGAGATCGCGCAGTCATCGCATTTGATAGCAAGAAAAAGCCTATTAAGGGCTGTGATGAGAGCATGGAGGATCTGATCCTCGAGTGCTACGCGAACAGCATCCTTGACAATGTCGAAGGAATCCACGCAGTCAGCTTCTGTACTGACAAGGGCCCTTACATCAGCGAGAACAAGGAGATGGCAGCTGATGAGATCTATGCATCAAGGTGAGTATGATGTTATAGTTGTTGGAGGCGGAGCGGCCGGACTTATGGCTGCTATATTTGCGGCGGATAAGGGTGAGAAGGTTCTCCTTCTCGAGAAGAATGAAAAAACAGGTAAAAAACTATATATTACAGGAAAGGGACGTTGCAATTTTACCAACGCCTGCGACTTAGAAGACATTTTTACGCAGGTTGTGAGTAATGCAAAGTTCCTTTATTCATGTTTGTACGGTTTTTCAAACGCAGATGTGATCTCGTTTTTCGAAAAAAACGGTCTGAAGGTCAAGGAAGAACGCGGTCAAAGGATGTTTCCTGCTTCAGATAAGTCTTCCGATCTGATCAGATGCCTTGACAGAGTCTGCAAGGATTCCGGTGTAAAGATAAAGCTAAAAACAGAGGTGGTCAGTCTGATTATCTCTGATACTACAGTTCTTGGCGTGATGACGGCCGATAGCAAAAGATATATGGCAAAGAGAGTGATTCTCGCTACCGGGGGTATCTCTTATCCGTCCACCGGATCAACTGGTGACGGACACCGCATGGCCAAGGCGTGCGGACATAGAATCGTCGATATGAGGCCGGGACTTACCGGTATGTCGACAGAAGATAAGGATATTCGAAAGCTTCAGGGTCTGACGCTATTAAACTGCGGTATAAATATCTGTGATAAGTCGGGCAAATCTCTTTTGGATGGCTTTGGAGAGGTGCTTTTTACGCACTTTGGAGTGAGTGGACCTACAGTGTTGACTGCCAGCTCAAAGATAGGTGATGTTCTTAAAGACGAACATCTTTTGATGCATATCGATATCAAGCCTGCATTGTCTGTGGATCAGCTTGACAAAAGAGTATTAAGGGAAATAGACAACGACGGAAAAAAAGCTATGTCAAATCTCTCGAGAAGTATGTTGCCACAAAGCTTTATTCCGGTTATACTCAAAAGATGTGATATTGATCCCACAAAAAGAGGAATTGATCTGACCAGAGAAGAGAGACTCTCCTTCGTGGAGATGATGAAGGATTTTTGTGTTACACTAACTAGTGTCAGAGGTTTTGAAGAAGCTATTATTACCAGAGGCGGAGTAAGCGTAATGGACGTAAATCCGCAAACTATGGAGAGTAAAATAATATCAGGATTATATTTTGCTGGTGAGATACTTGATGTGGATGCATTGACCGGCGGATATAATCTTCAGATAGCCTGGTCGACCGGAGCGGCGGCCGGAGGCAGAGGAGGAGAATCATGAAAAATATTGCGATAGACGGACCAGCCGGAGCCGGCAAGAGTTCGATCGCCAAGTTGGTAGCTAAGAATCTCGGTATAGTTTACGTTGATACGGGAGCTATGTACAGGACTATGGCTTTGGCTTGTCTTAGAGACGGTGTGGATACTTCCGATGAGCAGGCAGTGTCAAAAAAAGTTGGAGATGTGGAGATCTCGATCGAGTATATTGATGGGGCTCAGCATATTTTTCTTGGAACCGATGATGTTTCGTCTGAAATAAGGCAGGAAGAGGTCGGAAAGAATGCGTCTTTGATCGCCAGATATGCTTTTGTCAGGAGCAAGCTGGTGTCAATTCAGCAGGAACTCGCTACCAGACAGGATGTGATTATGGACGGTAGAGATATCGGTACTGTCGTGCTCCCTGACGCGTACCTGAAGGTGTTTCTTACCGCGAGCTCAAAGGTCAGAGCTCAAAGAAGATATAAAGAGCTTGTGGAAAAGGGCGTTGAATGTGATATCGATGAGATTGAAAAGGATATCATAGCCAGAGATGAGCAGGACATGAATCGAGAGGTTTCACCACTGAAGCAGGCTGATGATGCCGTGCTTGTGGACACTTCGGATATGTCGATAGATCAGGTTGTAAGCAGGATCATGGAGTTGTACAATGCAGATTAAGGTAGCTGAGCACGCCGGCTTTTGCTTCGGCGTCAGACAGGCAGTGGATAAAGTATATGAGCTGAGCGGTGAGGGTGCCGCTCGGCCTATTTTTACGCTGGGACCGATCATACATAACGAAAGAGTTGTAGATGACTTGAAAAAGCGAGGTGTGTTGGTCGCTGATGAGGTTGAAGATGTCCCGGAAGACGGTCTGGTTGTGATCAGAAGCCACGGAGTCGGCGAATCTGTGATAAAAAAGTTGGAGAGTAAAAAAATCACATACGAAAATGCCACTTGTCCTTTTGTAAAAAAAATCCACGAAACCGTGAGGAAAATGAGTGAAGCGGGACAAGAGATCGTGATCATCGGATCAGGCGAACATCCCGAAGTTAAGGGGATTCTCGGATGGTCGAAAAACGGCGGGACGGTTATCGAGACGCATGAACAGGCTAGGATGTTTTGCCCTGACGATCCTTCAAATCAGGTATGTGTTGTGGCACAAACTACATTTAATTCGAAAAAATTTAAAGAATTTGTTGAAATTCTCGAAAAAAAAGAGTATAATCTAAATGTTGTCAATACGATTTGCCGTGCGACTAAGGAAAGGCAGGAGGAAGCAGCGTTGCTTTCTGCGCAGTGTGACGGTATGATCGTTATCGGCGGCGCGGACTCGTCGAACTCGAGGAAGCTCTACGAGATATGCAAACAACAGTGTGAAAACACTTTTTTCATACAGACAGCAGATGCAATCGAAGATATAACATTCGATGGATTTGCAGCCTTAGGCATTACCGCAGGGGCATCGACCCCAAATACTTTAATTCAGGAGGTTTTAGAGGCATGTCAGAGGAAATGAGTTTTGAGCAGTATTTAGAGGAGGAGGCCAATTTCAAGCAACCGCATAAGGGCGAAGTTGTTGAAGGGACTGTTATTGATGTCAAGGATAACGAGATCATCCTGAATATTAAAGCTAAGTCTGATGGTGTTTTGACCAAGAATGAATACAGCAACAACCCTGATGTTGACTTAAAGAGTGAAGTTAAGATTGGTGATGAGTTGACTGTTAAGGTAGTTAGCGTAAATGACAGTGAAGGCCAGGTGCTGGTTACATACAAGCGTCTCCAGCAGGATAAGGTCAACAAGCGCTTTGAGGAAGCATTTGAGAATCATGAGATCCTGACAGGAAAGGTTACGCAGGCTCTTAAGGGCGGACTTAGTGTCAGCTACGGAGAGGGACGCGTGTTCATCCCTGCAAGTCTTGTGTCAGATGTGTTTGAGAGAGACCTTTCCAAGTACACTGATCAGGAGATTCAGTTTGTACTTACTGAGGTAAACGTACATAAGCGTCGTATCATTGGTGACAGACGTCAGCTGATCGTCGAGGAAAAGAAAAAGCTTCAGGAGGAGCTTCTCGGACGTATCGAGGTTGGTCAGATGATCGAGGGAACAGTAAAGAACCTTACGGATTTTGGTGCTTTCATCGACCTCGGCGGTGCGGACGGACTTCTTCATATCTCTGAGATGAGTTGGGGACGTGTTGATGATCCTAAAAAGCTCTTCAAGGTTGGCGACACCGTTAAGGTCAAGATTAAGGACATCAATGATACAAAGATCGCTCTTACGATGAAGTTCGACGAGAATAATCCGTGGAAGGACGCAGCTGATAAGTATGCAGTAGGCAACGTTATCACTGGTAAGGTTGCACGTATGACGGATTTCGGTGCTTTTGTAGAGCTTGAAGAGGGTATCGATGCACTTCTTCACGTATCTCAGATCGCTATCGATCATGTTGAGAAGCCTTCTGACGTATTAAAGGTAGGTCAGGAAGTAACAGCTAAGATCGTTGACTTCAATGAGGAAACAAAGAAGATCTCGCTTAGTGTAAAAGCTCTTGAGATTGAAAAGCAGAAGGCTGAGGCCCCTGAAAAGGCTGAGGCTGTAGCAGAGGAAACAGCTGCCGAGCCTGCCGAAGAGGCACCTGCAACAGAGGAAGCTTCTGCTGAAGAAGAATAATAAATAGCGCTTTTGCGCAGATAGAAGAGGCTGATACACATATGCTAAATACGTATGAGGATTTTAAAGATAATTTTTACAGACTTTCCGGTATAGATCTTCACTCATACAAGGAAAGTCAGATGAAGCGTAGGATCGACAACTTCTATACACGTCGCAAGTTTAACGGATATGATGATTTCTTCATGGCCTTGTCAAAAGATGATGAGATGCAGAAGGAGTTTACCGGTTACCTTACGATCAATGTATCAGAGTTTTATCGTAATCCCCCGCAGTGGCAGACTGTCGAAAAGGATGTTTACCCTGCACTTATCGATCGCTTCGGAAAGCACTTAAAGATTTGGAGTGCTGCTTGTTCCACCGGAGATGAGCCTTATACGTTGGCTATGCTGTTAGCAGAGCACGTCCCTTTGAATCAGATAGATATTCTTGCTACCGATCTTGATAAGGATATCTTAGAGAAGGCTCAGGAGGGGCGTTACATTGAAAAAAGCATTGCCGGCCTTCCCAAGATATACAAGGATAAGTATTTTGTTTCGGACGGTGACGGGTTTGTGCGGATTTCCGACGAGATCAAAAAAAGGATCACATTCAAGCATCATAACCTGCTAAAAGATCCTTATCCGCGCGGAATGCACCTGATAGTTTGCAGAAATGTTATGATATACTTTACTGAGGAGGCAAAGGAAAGGATTTACCAAAACTTCTCCGATGCCATGGTTGACAAAGGTATCTTCTTTGTGGGGAGTACCGAACAGATAATCGGCCCTCAGAAGTATGGATTTAAGAGTGCACAGTCATTTTTCTATGAGAAGACTAAGGAATCATAGACATTTGAAAAAATGATGAGACCACCCCGCGTTTTGTATGGGGTGGTCCTTACTGTTTAATAAGGAGGAATAAGATGAAAGTAACGATTGCGCTTGATGCTATGGGTGGTGATTATGCACCAAAGGAAACAGTTAGCGGAGCTATCGAGGCCGTAAAGGAGTTTAGTGGTATCTCAGTGATACTTGTCGGCAGAGAGAACGATATCAAAGCTGAGTTAAATGCATATGAGGATTATCCAAAGGACAGGATCAGTATCGTAAATGCTGATGAGATCATCGATATGGGCGAGGTTCCTACACTTGCCATAAAAGAGAAGAAAAACAGTTCCTTAGTTGTTGCGATGAAGCTTGTTCGTGACGGAAAGGCCGATGCGATCGTTTCAGCCGGCTCTACCGGGGCAATCCTTGTCGGCGGTCAGCTTGTAGTCGGTCGTATCAAGGGAGTAAAAAGACCGGCCCTGGCGCCGTTTTTACCCACAAAAAAGGGTATGAGCCTTCTTATTGACTGTGGAGCAAACGTTGATGCAAAGCCTGAAAACCTTGTTCAATTCGCTCAAATGGGAGCTATCTACTATGAGAATGTCATGGGGGTTAAAAATCCTACGGTTGGTATCGTTAACATCGGAACCGAGGAGGAAAAGGGAAACAAGCTTGTAAAGGAGACCGGCCCGCTTCTTAAAGAATGTAAGGATATCAACTTTGTTGGCAGTGTTGAGGCCAGAGACATACCGTCTAAGCCGACAAACGTTCTTGTATGCGAGGCCTTCGTCGGGAATGTGATCCTTAAGCTGTTTGAGGGATTGGCACTTACTTTCCTCGGCGTGATCAAAAAGGCTCTTTTAAAAAGCGCAAAGACGAAGATCGGTGCTGTGCTTATAAAAAAATCTTTAAAGGAACAACTTGCATTGTTTGATACAAAAAGTCAGGGTGGAGCACCACTTCTCGGTCTCAAGGGCTTGGTCGTCAAAGCGCACGGCAATTCAAAGAGCTTCGAGATCAAAACTGCCATCGGACAGTGCATTACTTTCAAGGAAAATGATATAAGCGGTAAGATTTCAAAGGTTGTTGGTGGTAATGAATAAATCAAATCAGGAATTATTTTTAGATACCATAGGATATCGATTTTCCGACGCTTCTCTGTTGAATAACGCCTTGACTCACTCGTCATATTCGAATGATCTTGGCCTTGATTATTCAAAAAACAACGAGAGACTTGAGTTTTTGGGGGACGCGGTTTTAGAGCTTGCGTCCAGTCGGTTTATTTTTGAAGAGCATCCTGATATGCCGGAGGGTGAGATGACTACTCTCAGGGCGAGTTTGGTATGCGAGCAGAGTTTGGCCGATGCAGCCAGATTGATCGGACTTGAAAATGAGGTCATCCTTGGTCATGGAGAAGAAAAGACCGGCGGAAGATCCAGGGATTCCATTCTTTCCGACGCTTTTGAGGCTCTTATCGGAGCTATATATCTTGATGGCGGATATGATGAGGCTGAGGGCTTTATAAAAAAGTTTATACTGACTGATATCGAGAAAAAAAGCCTTTATCACGATTCGAAGTCCAAGCTGCAGCAGATAGTTCAGGGATATTTTCATGAAAAATCGTCTTTGGTATATGACGTAATCAAGGAAACAGGCCCTGCACATAACAAGACTTTTACTGTGGAGCTCAAGATACAGGGCACACAGATCACCGTGGCTGATGGCCACACAAAGAAAAAAGCCGAGCAGGAAGCCGCTTATCAGGCGCTTTTGTTGCTTAAGGAAAAAGATTTATTGGAGATTATTTGATATGTACTTAAAAAGCATAGAGGTTCACGGATTTAAATCATTTGCAAATAAGTTGATCTTTGAGTTCAACAACGGGATTACCGGTATAGTAGGACCAAACGGCAGTGGTAAAAGTAACGTTGCCGATGCCGTGCGTTGGGTTCTCGGTGAGCAGAGTGCTAAGCAGCTTCGTGGTGCGAGCATGCAGGATGTCATTTTTTCCGGAACCGAGCTTAGAAAGCCGCAGAGTTATGCTTATGTGGCTCTTACCATCGCAAATGATGATCATAAGCTTGATACCCCGTACGAAGAGGTTCAGATAGCAAGAAAGGTATACAGATCGGGAGAGAGTGAATACCTTTTAAACGGTGCTGTATGCAGACTTCGTGACGTACAGGAGCTTTTTTTTGACACCGGTATCGGTAAGGAAGGATACTCCATCATCGGGCAGGGCCAGATCGACAAGATCCTTTCAGGAAAACCTGAGGACAGACGTGAGCTTTTTGATGAAGCAGCCGGCATCGTCAAGTTTAAGAAAAGAAAAGCATCAGCAGAAAAAAGCCTTGAGGCTGAAAAACAGAATCTTACCAGAGTTGAGGATATCCTCGGCGAATTGACAGGGCGCGTCGAGCCTTTAAGAGAGCAGTCCGAAAAGGCAAAGAAGTATATTGATTATAAAAACGAATTAAAGGATATGGAAATCGGACTTTTCCGTCTGGAGTATGAGGCTCTTAACAAGGATAAGGAAAGTCTTGATGAGAAGATTAAAAATGTCAATGACGATCTGAACAAGGCCAAAGAGGAGAAGGAATCCTCGGCTGAGACCTATAATCAGATTGATGATGCAATACAAAACTTTGATAACTCAATCCAGGAGAAAAAGGACAAAATACAGGAAAACAAACTCGCCCTTCAGAACTGCGAATCAGAGATCAGAGTATGCAATGAAAAAATATCTTCAATCGAGCAGGGAAAATCATATTTTCGTGAGCGTGAAGAGGCTGTCCTTGCTTCCATAAAAGAGATTGAAGAGGAGCAGGCCGGATATCTTGATGAGAAGACTCAGATTGAGAGTAATCTCAAAGATATGGAGATACGTGAGCAGAATGCGCAGGAAGATCTTTCTGCGCTTGAAAAGGAGATCCTTGAGAAAGAGATCAGGCTTGGTGAGGAAAACGAAGCGATCATCGATTCGATGAACCGATCCTCAGAGATCACTCTTCGCCAGCAGAAGCTCAAATCTCAGCTTGATCAGAACCGTTTGCGTCAGGCGGAGATGAACCAGAAGATCATCACCAACCAGTCAAAGGTTGATGAAGCGACTCAGGTAATGAAAAATGAGGAGGCCGACTTCAAGGAGGCCAAAGCGACATACGATGAAGAGTATATCGCTCACAAAAACATCCTGGCAAAGATCGAGGCTAAGCGTGCCGAGATACTTGCCGAGAATCATAAGATCGATGAGACGAAGAGTGAGTACCACAGAGAAAACTCCCGTCTCGAGACACTTAAAAACATGACGGAGCGCTATGAAGGTTACGGACAGAGTATCCGTCGTGTGATGGAGCAGAAAAAGACAAATAACGGTGTCCTCGGTGTAGTTGCTGATATCATAAAGGTCGACCGTAAATATGAAATTGCGGTTGAAACGTGTCTTGGTGGAAATATCCAGAACATCATCACTAAAGATGAACAGGTTGCAAAGGACATGATCAACCTGTTAAAGGAGAATCATTACGGGCGTGCGACGTTTTTACCGCTGACCACCGTGACGCCTACCGGTAAAGAGCCATGGCCGAAGGAGGCCGAAGAGCGTAAAGGCGTCTTGGGTCCGGTAGACAGCTTTGTAAAAAGAGAGGATAAATACGACAAGATCGTCAGATATCTGCTTGGAAGATATCTTTTGGTTGATACTATCGATAATGCATTAAAGATCAATAAAGAGTTTGATTATTCAATCAGGATCGTCACACTTGACGGAGAGTTGATGAATCCCGGTGGAGCTATTTCCGGTGGTGCATTCAAGAATAAAAATCACCTTTTGGGGCGAGGTCGTGAGATTGAAAAACTCGGTGAATCACTCAAAGAGATTGAAAAGAAGCTCACCGATATTCGTGCCGGAATCGCTGATCGTGAAGAAGAGATCGTGATGCTGACCGAGACTGCAACCGAGAAGTCTTCAAGTCTTCAGGAGTTAGAGCTTCGACAGAACACTGCGAAGATCAAATACGATCAGGCTGTAAGTATCAAAGAAGAGACGGAAAAAGAGTATAACGCGATCGCTGATGATAAAAAAGCTCTTGAGCGCGAGAAAAATGATATCGAGGAGGCTATCAAGTCTATTGACGAATCATTGGAACTGTCAAAGAACGAAGAGGAGCTTTCAAAGCAGCAG
>ONKC01000033.1 GCA_900318295.1 uncultured Eubacteriales bacterium | reverse complement strand
CGGGGTACAAACGCGAAGCGTTTGTTCGGGAGGACGCGCTTGCGCGTCCTCCCTTCGACAATCCCGCCAGATGTTAAAAGGAACACTTGTGAAAATTAATTAAATCTGTTAAAATAAAAACAGTGGCCGGATGCGACCATTCGACCGCGTTTGTCGATTTTTCTTATGAAGGGATGATTGGAGGACAATCTTTATGGATATGAATCTGATAGGTTCTATCGTGGCGATGGCAGGTGGACTTATTGCCTTGATATATGGCCTTTACAGAAGTATGAACGGAGTGGGAGCTCTGTACTTTCGGATATTGACATTTGCTGTCGGATGCTTTGCTATGGGGCGCATGTATGAGGTTTTGTATGTGTTGTGTGTTGGTAAGATGACAGAGTTAGCAAACTTAGGGCAACTGGGAACCGTTACGATGTCGCTCTTTATGATGACTGCAAACAGAGGATCACTCGATTATATGCTTGATGACAGGAGAAAAGAGCTTCGTAAGTATCGCCTGATTCCGCTTGTTTTCCCCTTGCTTTTTGCATGCTTTGGTCTATGGTTGATCTTAAGCGGCAGTAAAGAATCGACCGAGATATTGATATCCGGCTTTGTAGCGTTGGTGATGATGGTGACGGTTTACTTTGAAGGAAAGCATTTGATCTTTCCGGATGAGGGATTAAACTTTGCCGCATCCATGCGTATCACAAATGCTTCTTCGATGGTGTTTAATTTTGCTGCATTTGCGATGCTCTCGACTTGTGTTAAGAGTTTATCGGCAGTATATTTTTCTTTGGGGGTAGTTGTTGCGATTTTTTCAATTGTTATCATCGTTTCTGCAGATAAGGGGGTGAGGAGATGGCAAGCCTGATCTATATTCTGTTCATATGTTTTGTATTACCGCTTATTTTGTTGGTGTTTCTCCTCGATGTGCGCTCCAGACTCATCGTGGGATTTATGCTTGTAGGCATGTTTTGCTGTCTGTTTGCTGCGGAGGTAAACGGTTTTATCAGTAAAACAGTCATATTAGATCAGATATATCTTACTACGAACCTTACGCCGTTGGTAGAGGAGATACTAAAGGCGATACCCGTGCTTTTCTTTGCGATGATCGTGAGCGATGACAGAGAAAAAATACTGGGTGTAGCGATGGCTGTAGGTATCGGCTTCGCCATATTGGAAAACGCTTATATCATGTCGGAAAACGTGGATTCGGTTTCAATACCATGGGCGGTCGTACGTGGAATAGGAGCCGGATTGATGCATGGCATATGTACGATGGGAGTCGGTTTGGGGGCATCGTTTGTAAAGCAAAAAAGAATCCTATTTATCCCCGGAACATTGGCGCTTTTGTTTACAGCAGTCATCTATCATGGCTGTTATAATATGCTGATACAGTCAGAGTATCGTTACGTGGGTATTGTGATGCCGATATTGACATACATTCCTCTTATGATAGTGATACTCCGATACAAGTTTAATAAAGGGAAGGGTGCGTCGATATGAAGATCAAAAGATCGATCAAACGAGTTATCGTAGGCTTGCTTACGCTGGCTGTATGTGTTTGTCTTATGCTTTCATCTGTGATCTCAGTCAGTGCGGAAGAGAGTGATCCTTCAGAAAAAAACGACGATTTAAAAATAGAAAGCGATATTGAAGATGGTGATGAGATTCATATAGAAGGGCCGGAGGGAGTATCACCGACATCGACTCCGTATGAGCTTCGTATATCGCTTGATATTCCTGATGAGCCTCCGGAATCCGGTGGCGGTACAAAGGATGAGCCACCTGCATCCGGAAATGGTACAAAGGAAGATGCGTTTGTATCCGGTAAGGGTACCAAGGGTGATCCATATATCATAGACTCGGCTAAAGGCTTTGCTGCGTTCAGAGATTGTGTAGATAATAAGGAGGTCTTTAAAGATCAGTATATCAAACTTGTCAAGGATATCGATCTGAGTGATTTCTGCGGTAAAGGTAAAGGAGATTGGAATCCGATAGGAAGAGCAGACGATAATAGCATGATTTTTAACGGTTCGTTTGATGGTGGAGGTCATACTATATCCGGATTATATATCGGAAACGGTGGTGATTATTCAGCTCTGTTTGCCGAAATGAATGGTAGTGGTATCATAAAAAACCTGAATGTAAAGGGTAGTGTAAACGGAAAGTATAATGCTGCAGGAATCGTATCGTTTAGCCTGGGTACTATTGAAAACTGCAGTTTTGTCGGGACTGTATCCAGTACAAGCAAGCGAGTTGGCGGCATAGGCGGAGAGTGCGGTAATATAATAAACTGCAGCGTTAAGGGGGATATTTCAGCGGCTCAACAAGCCGGCGGGATAGCAGGATTTGTAAAAGCCGGGAAAAAGATTGATAGTTGCAAGTTTAACGGAACTGTTTCTGATGTAGATGTAGTAGAACACTCAAGAGATAAAACAGAGTTTGGTGGTATAGCCGGCTTTGCTAACGGAGATATAAAAAACTGTGAAGCAAATGGGGATATACGTGGATACATGGATGTGGGTGGTATATTAGGGACAGCCAGTATACATACCACAGTGTCGAATTGTGTGTTTGCTAAAGGAGGAACGGTCTATGCCGGATTTGAACTGGCCGGAGGTATAGTTGGATATCATTGCGGTGTAAGCATTTTTAATTGTAATAACTACGGATCTGTAGAAGCTGCTTCATACGATGCCGGGGGGATAACGGGAGATGCCAGAGGATCGGTTTCCATTTGCACTAATTATGGTAACGTAACAGGAAAAAGAGATGTAGGAGGTATCGCCGGAGAAAGCGGGAAGTGCCATGATAATAAAGGAGTCATACATAGTTGTTCTAATTTCGGCACTGTCAGTGGAACAATATTTGTAGGTGGAATTATAGGAGCGGCAGAATATCCGATTATTAGTTGTATGAACTGGGGCTCTGTACCTGGCTCAGGCGATTACGTAGGTTATATTTCAGGGTATAGGGGAGAAGGTGCATATGAAAGTGGGGCCGGATCGGTTTTCGGTGAAGGAAGCTGGGTAATGATAATAATTTATTCGTCAGTTACTTTGATCGTTATTGCGGCTGCGACATTTTTCATCAGGAGGAGAAGATCGAAGGTTAGGAGGGATTGATCCATGCGACAGGAAGACGGCATCATGACCATAAAGGGGGTCGGCGAAAAAGCCGTTGAAAAATTTGATAAGCTTGACATCGTGACAGTCGGCGACCTTCTTGAGCATTACCCTCGTGACTATGATGAGGTGCGCCCGATAAAAGAGATCAGAGCTCTGAAGGAAGGTGAACTTGCTGCTATCGAAGCAAATATGGTATCCCGTCCTCAGATGAAGCTGCACGGAAAACTAAAGATCCTCACCACGGTTATGACCGACCATAGCGGAAAGATGATCGATGTAACCTGGTTTAATATGCCGTTTTTAAAAAATCAACTCCATATGGGTACTGTTTATATCCTTCGCGGGCGTGTAGCAAGAAAGCGTGATCGCCTTGTGATGGAGCAGCCTAAACTCTATACAAAGCAGGATTTTTACAACATAGTGGGCAAGCTTCGCCCTATCTATCCTCTGACAAAAGGACTTACCAACAATGCGATCACAAAAGCGATGGAGAGCGCACTGAAGGAGTCAGAGGACATCTTGGAGTACATCCCAAAAGATATCAGAAACAGAAACAATCTCATCGGATACAAAAAGGCGTTAAAGGACATCCATTTTCCGAAGAAAAAAGAGGAATTAAAGGAAGCCAGAAGACGACTTGTGTTCGATGAGCTTTTCTTGTATATTCTCGCTTTAAAACATATTAAAAAAAGCTCCCTTGAAAAAAAGAGTACGCATGTCATCGAATCTGCCAAAGAGGTTGAGATCTTTAAAAATGACTTGCCGTTCGAGCTTACAAAAGCGCAGAACAAGGCATATGATGAGATCATGAAGGATATGGGATCGGGGCTTGTTATGAGCAGACTTGTACAGGGCGATGTCGGCTCCGGTAAAACGATAGTTGCCCTATTATGCTTATATCAGGTTGTCATGTCGGGATATCAGGGTGCTCTTATGGTTCCGACAGAGGTGCTGGCAGCTCAGCATGTAAAGACCTTTAGAAAGCTGCTTGAGGTAGATATGGACGAAGAGAACGAGGATGCTGCGGATGACAGTAAAAAAAGTCCGGCAGTCAATTCGTCCGGAAAGCCGATAGTGGTCGAGCAGCTTTCCGGCTCGATGACAGCAAAAGAAAAGAAGGCAGTAAAGGAAAGACTGGCTTCGGGAGAGATAGACATAGTTATCGGCACACATGCGTTGCTTCAGGAGGATGTGGAGTTTGAAAATCTGGCATTGGTCGTGACAGATGAACAGCACAGATTCGGAGTGCGCCAAAGAGAGATATTTTTCAAAAAAGGAAAAGAACCGCATGTGCTCGCGATGAGTGCGACGCCCATCCCGAGAACTCTTGCGCTGATCCTGTACGGAGATATGGATCTGACGGTGATCGACGAGAAGCCTGCCAACAGGCTCCCCGTGAAAAATGCGCTGGTCGGGACAGGCTACAGGGAAAAAGCCTACGAGTTTATACAAAAAAGGATCGCAGAGGGTGAACAGTGCTATGTGATCTGTCCTATGGTAGACGAGAGTGAGGATGCTGATCTCGAGAACGTAACGATATATGCCGAAGATCTCAGGACTGTATTTCCCGCAGCGACACGAATAGAAGCGCTGCACGGCAGGATGAAGCCGAAGCAAAAGGATGAGATCATGGAAAGATTTGCCGCACACGAGATTGATATTCTGGTCTCGACTACCGTTATTGAGGTAGGGATAGATGTTCCAAATGCGACAACAATGCTTATAGAAAATGCCGAAAGATTTGGCCTCGCCACGCTTCATCAGCTGAGAGGTCGCATCGGAAGGGGTTCGGCACAGTCATACTGTATTTTTATGATGGGAAATGCAACACCTGAGTCCAGGGAAAGGCTGGAGGTTTTAGAGAAGTCTAATGACGGATTCTTTGTTGCAAGTGAAGATCTGAAAAACAGGGGGCAGGGCGATCTGTTCGGAACGCTTCAGAGCGGTGAAAAGGTTTTCAACCTCGCAGATATATATGAGGATGCCCGGATTCTTGAGGCTGCGGCGGAGGAAGCAAAAAAATATTCCCTTGAAAAACTTTTTTCCGAACAAATAGACTTGACAAATGAGGAAAGGGCGTTCCAAGGCCCGAAAAATCAAGATACGCGACTGATGAAAAAGATTTCTCAATATATGGGGGAGGTCACACTTTGATCTACAACAGTAGAATCGGCGAATTTTTCTTTAGTTTTACTTGAAAATCAGAAGGAAATATAGTAGAATTGTAGAGTAGTGTTTCACGGAATGTTTCACGAAATCCGAAACTACCGTAAAACCGACATCCGGAGGACGATATGCGAGTTATAGCAGGAAAGGCAAAGCGGATCCCGTTGGTCACCCCGCCGGGGTATGATACCAGACCGACGACGGATCGTATTAAGGAGACGCTGTTCAATATCCTGCAAGACGATATCTATGATTGCAGATTTTTGGATCTGTTTGCCGGCTCCGGAGGTGTAGGTATAGAGGCTTTGAGCCGCGGAGCGTCATATGCGGTGTTTGTTGAAAATGAGAGATCTGCACAGCGCTGTATCAGGCAAAATCTCGAAAAGACGAGATTAGTTGATCAGTCGCAGGTGATTGCAAATGAGGTCATATCGTATGTCTCAAGATATGAAGGCGAGCCCTTTGACATCATTTTTGCCGATCCTCCATACAGAAAAGGCTTCGAAGATAAGCTTCTTACCGCGCTTAAGTCATCGGGTGCTGTCTGCGAAAACACACTTATTATCATAGAGTCGGCGCTTGAGACTGAGATTGATTTTATCGACGAGGACGTATATGAGACGGTCCGGATCAAAGATTATAAATCAAATCGGCACATTTTTTTAAAAAAAAGATATAACCAGGAGGAGAAGATTTTATGAACGCATCGAAAATCGAACAGACTATCGAGGATATCTACAAGTATCTGGAAACCTGTAAGCCTTTGAGATTATATGCGAACAAGATCTCCGTGGACAGAGATGTCCTTATGGAGCTTTTGGAGGAGCTTAGGCTAAGTGCTCCCGATGAGATCAGGAGATATCAGAAGGTTATCACAAATCGCGACGATATCCTTAATGACGCACAGCGAAGAGCAGAGACTATGCTTTCTCAGGCTCAGGCAAAGACGAATCAGCTTCTCGACGAGAACGAGATCATGCAGGCCGCTTATACCAGAGCTGATGAGATCATGCGTCAGGCTCAGGAGGAGGCTACGGCACTTCTTGACCAGGCTGTCAAAGAGTCAGATGAGATGAGACGCGGTGCGCTTGCTTATACAAACGATCTTTTGGCTGATGCAAAGCTTCATATCCAGCAGGCATTGAAGGATACAGAGGCTACGCATGCCAGATATGCGGACGCGCTTAAGCAGAGTGTATCGATAATCGATGGCAATCAGAATGAGCTTATGGGACAGCTCGGGGGCGGCAACAGAAGTGCGGCTCAGGCGCCGGAGACACCGGTAGAACCCAGTGATGACGGTGAAAAGCTTGAGGTTCCACCGAAGCAGACCGAGACACTTGAGCTCGACGAGGATGCGTTTATAAAGGATGATCTTTGATCATAGAGCATTAAGCTTATCGGAAAATGACAAACAGATTAATTTTGGAGGTTTAAGATAAATGAAAGTATTAGTAATCAACTGCGGTAGTTCATCACTTAAGTATCAGCTTATCGATTCGCAGACCGAGGAGGCACTTGCGGTAGGACTCTGTGAGCGTATCGGTATCGATGGAAGATTGAATCACACACCGAAGAAAACCGGTGAGAAGATCGTTATCGAAAAGGATATGCCCGATCATGAGGTTGCCATCGGTATGGTCATCGATGCTCTTGTTGATCCGGAGCACGGCGTGATATCATCACTTTCGGAGATCGATGCCATTGGACATCGTCTTGTGCATGGTGGAGAGAAGTTCACAAAGTCCGTGATCATTGATGAAGAGGTCATCAAGGGAGTTGAGGAGGTCAGCCCTCTGGCACCGCTTCACAACCCTGCAAACCTTATCGGTGTGCGTGCATGTGAGGCAAAGCTTCCGGGAGTTCCGAATGTCGGTGTTTTTGATACCGCATTTCATCAGACGATGGAGCCGGTCGCTTATATGTACGGACTTCCATACGAGTATTATGAAAAATATAAAGTACGTCGCTATGGTTTCCATGGAACCAGTCACAGCTTTGTATCAAAGAGGGCTATGGATATCCTTGGACTCGACCCGAACAACTCAAAGGTGATTGTTTGTCACCTCGGAAACGGTTCGTCGGTTTCTGCCATTAAAAACGGCAAGGTCGTTGATACGAGCATGGGTATGACTCCGATGGAGGGACTCATCATGGGTACGCGATGCGGAGATATGGATCCGACCATCGTCGAGTATCTGGCTCATTGCCTTGATAAATCACTTGAAGAGGTTATGACGATCCTGAACAAAGAATCAGGAGTTTACGGTCTTTCGGGCGGCGTATCCAGTGACTTCAGAGATCTCGAGGCTGCAGCGAACGACGGCAACAAAAAAGCAGAGCTTGCGATCGATGTTTTTGCATATCGCACAGCGAAGTACATAGGAGCTTATATAGCTTCGCTCAACGGTGTTGATGCTATCGCGTTTACAGCAGGACTCGGTGAGAATAACTTTGTAGTAAGAAATCAGATCATGTCCAATTTCGGATACATGGGTATTGCAATCGATCAAGAAAAGAACAAGATTCGTGGTGAGGAGACTGTAATCTCTACACCGGATTCTAAAGTAAAGGTGGTTGTGGTTCCGACCAATGAAGAGCTTGCTATAGCTCGCGAGACAGTAGAATTGGTTGGAAAATAATTAGCGTCGTAGGAGGATAGTGTGAAAAATCACACTGATGTGCTGATTTTTCACACAGCTATTTGTGACAAGCACAAATAGCCTTTGATCCGACATGTGTGCTGGATGCACACATGCGGTGACTCGCACAAGTGCTCGTCATAGGAGGATAGGTTTAATGGGTGGAAGATTAAAAAAGAGGATCGGGACTATACTTGTTATGTCTCTTGTCTTCGGACTTATGGGGGCGGCACCGGCCAAAGCCGATAAGAAGGTCGAGACGACCAAGACAGTTGGCCTGAGCAAGGCAAAGGTCACTGTGTACATCGGCAAGACTAAGACCATAAAGGTAAACAATACTGCGAAAAAGGCTACGTGGTCTGCGGA
This sequence comes from uncultured Eubacteriales bacterium, assembly GCA_900318295.1. Lineage (GTDB taxonomy): Bacteria > Bacillota > Clostridia > Lachnospirales > Lachnospiraceae > Eubacterium_F. Next base: position 7,051 of record ONKC01000033.1, on the reverse strand, counting down.
CGCCGGTACGGATTCCGTGATCAAGTTTAAAAAGCAGTCCGGTGACAGCCTGACCATCCAGGGTAAGAAAAAAGGCAAGACAACTGTTTTTTGCACGATCGGTACCAAGACCTATACCTGTGCGGTGACCGTGAAAAAGGCTACTGCGACACCCAAACCGACTGCAAAGGCTACCAAGACACCCAAGGCGACAAAAAAGCCAAAGGCTACAAAGACACCAAAGCCGACCAAGACACCAAAACCAACCAAGACACCAAAGACGACCAAGACACCAAAACCGACCAAGACGCCAAAGACGACCAAGACGCCTAAGCCGACAGCTACACCGTTTGAGGAGTTGAGTGCGACTAAAGTAAATATCTACATCGGTAAGACTAAAAAGGTGACCATGAACAACACCAAAAAGAAGGTTGCCTGGTCACTGGATAAAAAAGGCTTAAAGTACGCATCGATTACAAAGTCAACGGATAACACCGTTACGATAAAAGGTATTAAAAAAGGATCAGGTACGCTTACCGGTATGGTCGGAAAGATCACATATACCTGTGATGTTGTTGTAAAGGAGCCTACACCGACTCCTACACCGACGCCGACTCCGACACCTACACCGAAGCCTACATCCACGCCGAAGCCGACTGTAAAGCCGACGTCGTCACCTACCTATACAAAAGCACCGCCGATAGTTGTAGATGAGAGTATGGTTGCAATCGGACATGCATCTATAAATGAAAAATCCGGTATTAAAAACGGTATCCCGGGTGATCAGACAGGACGTGAGGTTTACGTACGTGCCTGGTATAAAAATGGTTGGAACAAGCTTATTCGCTGCAAGGATTCAAAGGCTGCCGATCTTATGGCAAAGGCTATGGAGCAGGCCTGCGCGAACGATAACATAGGCTATGCTCAGGATAAGCGCGAAACCTGCTTCGCTGAGGCAAAGAAGGTTGATTGGGTTCTGAAAAAGATTAAAAATCCGTGCGAGGCAGATTGCTCATCCCTGATAAGAGTTGTTGTGAACTGCGGATATTATGCATACAAGAAGGAATTGCCATTCCCGAGTTCAGGAGATACGTTCTATACCGGAAATATGGCAAAGATGCTAGAAAAGACGGGATTGTTTACGGTATATACGGATAAATCCTATCTAACCACATCTGACAAGCTGAAAAGAGGGGATATTCTGGTTGCGGAGGGTTCGCATACCGTAATGGTCCTTAAGGACAGTCCCGCGTTGGCGGCGGATGAAAAGAAAAACAAAAAATAGAAAAAACTGCTTGACAACACGGACTCATACCTATATAATAGGTCAAGTGAGCGTTAATAGCACATATTATGAATATTTACATATAAGGAAGTTTTAAGGAGGTGTAAAGACATGAGTATCTGTCCTAAGAATAAATCATCCAGAGCGCGCAGAGATAAGCGTAGAGCAAATTGGAAGATGTCAGCAGCTACACTGGTTAAGTGCAGCAAGTGTGGAGCTCTGATGGTTCCGCATCGTGTATGCAAGAACTGTGGTAGCTACAACAAGAAAGAGATCATATCATCTGCTGAGGCTGAATGACTCTCGATATAACAAGCGCCCTTCGGGGCGTTTTTTTCGTGAAAAACAGTGACGTCATCCTTTGTGATGTGAGGTAAGGGCATAAAGGTGCCTGTTTTTTTTATGTAGCAATTTGACGCTGTAGCCTTCTCGCGGTGCTCCTTATCCACGTAACCACCGACGGATTTATGTACCGCCATATCCTCGTCCGGCAGATAGTAGTAGTTCTTATAATCGAGAAAATAGTGATACAGAGTTCCTTTAAACAAAGGAACCTTTATGCAAACAGCAGATTCTTCATAACGGATATTTTCCACAGTTAAAGTAAAAGGAAATCTTTGTCCGCTCGGAAGAGCATCTGCAAAATAAGCGCAGTCATCGATAATCTCTAATGATGGTTTTACAGGAATGTAGCGCGTGTAGGTAAGCATAAGGCATGATATCACGGTACCCTCGAGATCATCGTGATTGTGAGACAGTAAGGAGTTGCGAAGAGAGGTCATATTGGCATCGTTATGAGAAAACTTTTCCTGCATGTATGTCGTGTAGATGTCTATGCACTCCTTGCCGGAAAAATCTCTACCACGGTCAAAACCGCATAGTTTTTCGACAGAGATGAGCTTGAGGTTTTCTGTGCCGAAGATGTTCCCTGCATTTTTATCCTTACGATGCTTTCTGCAAAATGTGTTTATCTCACGATAGAGGTCTAGACTGTCAAGCTTTAAAAACGGGTCGGCAAGCCCATGATAGACGTATTTTTTGGTCAGATAGGGGATGTCAAAGGTAGATCCGTTGTAATGGATTACTGTGTCAAAGCGTGAAAGATACTCTGAAAAGGCCAGCAAAAGGTCTTTTTCACTTGTGTAATCGTTTGCAAACCACTGGGTGAGTCGTGCCTTGCCGTCGGAAATCTCTGCGGCACCTATCAGGTAAACATTTGATACTCCGGGTGAAAGCCCGGTTGTCTCAATATCGAAAAAGCACACATTTTCAGTGGGTAGAAGCGATCTGATCGAAGCTAAAGATTCGCTGGCGGTATTTAGTATTGATGTATAGATCTCCATGAAAGCCTCTTTCTTTGATGAGTGCAGGAAGTATCTGATAAACCCCATACTCTTGCAACATGTTGTATTTTTTTTATAATAACACACAATTTAGGGTAGCGCAATCAAAAAAAATATGTTATGATATAGATTAAAGTGGGAAATTATGTAAAGGGGAGACAGATGGCTACCAAACGTGATAGGAGCATAAGTCGCCGTCAGAACCGCAAGCTTACACATTTGCGGGATATGGAGGGGCGTGTTGAGAGCTCGTCAAGTGGCTTTAAAAGAGCGCTTGTCGTGGCTTCTCTTGTTATACTTCAGTTTGCCATGATCATCGCGATCCCGTTTCTTTTAGGTCAGTTTTCATCAGCATTCTATCTGATCACCGAGGGGTGTGGTATCCTCGCGATACTGATCCTTACCAACGACAACCGTTCCATGTCTTACAAGTTCGGGTGGCTGTCGATCGTGGTTGTACTTCCGATCGCCGGTATCGTGATGTTTTTCATGTTTGGTCGTGTCGGCAAGAAGAACTCTCTAAACCGTCAGATCGAAAAGCGTTTTTCCTGGATTGATAAACAGCTCATCAGGTATCCCGAGGTTTCCGAGACCTTCAGAAGGCTGCACCCCGTATCTTCGAGGATATCTTCTTATATGGATGCGGAGGGTTCTCCTATCTGTAAAAATAACGAGGTTGTGTACTTTGAGATGGGTGAGCTTGCGCTCGATGATATTTTTGAAAAACTTGAGGGTGCGCGCCGGTATATTTTTCTGGAATTCTTTATCGTGGCAGAGGGCGCTCTTTGGGATAAGCTTCATGAGCTTTTGGTCAGAAAGCGCAAGGAGGGAGTCGAGGTCAAGTTTATGTTTGATGACTTCGGGGCACTGATGCGTACTCCGACATCGTTTGCGTCAAGCCTTCGCGAGGAAGGTATCGAGGTGGTCGTGTTCAATCCGATCGGGCGCTATGTGAATAAGCTTTATATGAACTTCAGGTCGCACCAGAAAATCGTCGTTATCGACGGTGAGTATGCATACACCGGAGGATTTAATATAGCAGATGAGTACGCTAACTTAGTCGAGCGTTTCGGTGTTTGGAAGGATGCCGGTATACGAGTGAGCGGTGATGCCGTGTGGGGGATGACGATCGCATTTTTGGAGATGTGGCATGCATGCCTGCCCGAGGAAAAGATCAATTTCAACAGATACAGAACTATGAAGGCATCGCCGGAAAATGATGTTTACTGTCATGTGCTTCGTGACGGTCCCGCGCTAGGACCGAGAAGTTTCTTTTCCAATCTTTATAAGCAGATGATCCAGTATGCAGAACGAAAGCTTTTTGTGACAACGCCTTATTTGATCCTCGAGGAGAGCATGATAGATACTCTGATCGAGGCTAAGCTAAGAGGAGTGGATGTTCGCATCATCACGCCGAATATCCCAGATAAAAAGCGTGTGAAGTGGATGACGGAGTATAACTATGGAGTGCTTTTGAAAAATGGCATCAGGATATACGAGTATACGCCCGGATTCATACATACCAAGGTTATCATGAACGAGCACAGCGCGATAGTCGGTACAGTCAATATGGACTATCGAAGTTTCTATCTGCATTATGAAAACGGTATCTGGGTTTATGACAGGCCTTTTGTCGGTGCGGTGGAGTCTGATATCGCAGAGACGATCAGAGTCAGCAGAGAGATCACGTATGAAGAGTGGCGGAGACGGCCGCGACTGAGAAAGATCGCGCAGTTTATTCTAAAAGTATTTGATTCGTTGGTATGAGGATAGTGTGAAAAATCACACTGATATGCTGATTTTTCACACGGCTATTTGTGCCGGAGCGTCAAAAATAGCCACTGATGGCAGACGAGAACTGGATGTTCTCGTCGCCACTCCGTCGCTACGCTCCGGAATGGAGATTAATATGATTGGTTTTATTAAAGGTATCATTGACAGCGTCAATGAAAGCAGCGTCCTGCTTGAGAAAAACGGGATCGGCTTCGAGATCTTTGTTCCTGCGTCGGAACTTGATCGGATGCCGCATGCAGGTGAAGAGGTAAAGCTCTACACCTATCTTCATGTGCGCGAGGATCTGATGCAGTTATACGGCTTTCTGACCCGTGATGCCTGTGATTTCTTTAAACTTTTGATCACGGTAAACGGTGTGGGACCGAAAGGAGCCTTAGGCGTCCTTTCCACACTCGATGTCGACCAGCTGAGGTTTGCCATCCTTGCTGAGGATTCAAAGGCGATAGCAAAGGCACCGGGTATAGGGAAAAAGACTGCCGAGAAGGTAGTTTTGGAGCTGAGAGATAAATGTGATTCGGATGATTTTATCACTTCTTCGGCTTCTGCACCTGCTCAGTCAGATACTCCGGCGGCATCATCGGATGCGGCAAAGGATGCAATCGAAGCGCTCGTGGCACTGGGCTACTCATCATCGGATGCGATGAGAGCAGTTAAGAGTGTAGTGGCGCTGAGTGATGAAACAAGTGTTGAAGCGATTCTCAAACAGGCATTAAAAGCTCTGTGATCTATATAAGCGAGGGAACATTTTTGTGAACAAGAATAAAATATAGAAAAATGCTCCGGAAAATGAGGTAAAAATGGAAAAACGTGTGATATCAACCGAGCTGATCGAGGAGGATTATAAGATCGAAAACAGCCTGAGACCGAAGCTGCTTTCAGAGTACATCGGTCAGAAAAAGGCCAAGGAAACCTTAAAGATCTATATCGATGCAGCGAAGGAGCGAGGAGAGGCACTTGACCACGTGCTTTTATATGGCCCGCCTGGACTTGGAAAAACGACGCTTGCTCAGATCATAGCAAATGAGATGGACGTCGGGATAAAGATAACATCAGGCCCTGCTATCGAAAAGCCGGGAGATATGGCTTCAATCCTGAACAACCTAAATGAAGGAGATATCCTTTTTGTAGACGAGATACACAGGCTGAACCGTCAGGTAGAAGAGGTCATGTATCCGGCGATGGAGGATTTCGGGATAGATATCGTGATAGGTAAAGGACCTGCGGCCAGGAGTGTCAGACTCGATCTGCCGCACTTTACCCTGATAGGAGCTACAACCAGAGCCGGTATGCTCACGGCTCCTTTGAGAGACCGTTTCGGTGTGATCCACAGACTTGAGTTTTATGATGAAAATGAGCTTTCGGAGATAGTGAAAAGATCTGCAAGAGTTTTAAAGGTGCCGATTGATGAAGAGGGAGCTCTGGCTATTGCGAAGAGATCCAGAGGAACTCCTCGTATCGCAAATCGACTTTTAAAGAGAGTAAGGGATTTTGCTCAGATCAGGTTTGACGGGGAGATCACCTTGGAGGTTGCCGACAAGGCGATGGATATACTTGAGGTCGATAAGCTCGGACTTGATTCAGTCGACAGGGCTCTTTTGATGGCGATGATCGATCATTACGGCGGAGGTCCAGTGGGACTTGAGACCATAGCTGTAAGTATAGGCGAAGATGCAGGTACCATAGAGGATGTATACGAGCCATTTTTGATACAAAAGGGACTTTTGGCGCGCACACCCAGAGGCCGTGTTGTAACAGATGAAGCGTATCGATATCTCATGCCGTGACTGTGATTGGATAAACACCGGAGCTGTATAAATGAGAGGAATACTATGTTATTTAAAAGAAATAAACTAAGAACTATATTTGCAACGTGTCTGCTGATGTCGCTTGCGCTTTCGTTCAGTATAAGCTATGCAGCTGAAAAGGAGGAGTCATCTGATACCGCGCCCAAAAGCGAAGCGGAGTACAAGACATTTGACGAGCTCAGTCACAAGACCATCTCAATGATAACAGGTGCGCCGTTTGAGGAGATGATCTTATCGAAGGTAGGGGAGGTAAAGGAGTTTACATACTTTACGACTATGCCGGATATGATGCTGGCTGTCAGAGACGGAAAAACCGACGCGGGTCTTATGAACAACGCTGTTGCCGAGCTTGCTGCGAACAGGGATCCAAAGCTTGCTGTTTTTCCGGAAAGTCTTGGTGATACTGCATTCGGTCTGGCTTTCGCAAAGGGTGATAAAAGGTGTACCGAGTGGACTTCTGCGTACGATGCCATGCCACAAGAGGCGAAGAAGGCTCTGTGGGAAAAATGGACCGGAGCCGATGACAGCGCAAAAACTCTTCCGAAACAGGATTGGCCCGGCAAGAACGGGACGATAAAGGTGGCTGCATGTGATGCCTTAGAGCCTATGAGCTATGTTGGCAAGAACGGTGAGATCCTGGGATTGGATGTCGAGACCATTCTTTTGATCGCAAAGGAACTTGATTATCATGTAGAGTTTACGCCGATGGACTTTTCGGCGGTGTTATCATCTATAGGATCCGGCAAAGCTGATATCGGATGCGGTTCTATCGTGACGACGGATGAGAGACGAGAAACCATGGATTTTCTCGAGTATCAGCCTGCATCTTTTGTGCTGATCGTGCG
>ONKC01000035.1 GCA_900318295.1 uncultured Eubacteriales bacterium | reverse complement strand
CTAAAAACTGTGGTATAGTATGATAGCAGTCAGTTCTTGACCGCATCATCGGGGAGATTCTACCCTGCTTATTCCTACAGTAAATTTACGCGGCCGAAAATCTTTGATAGTATTGCGTTTTTTTAAAAAATCTGATATTATATGATGTAAATATTTTGCGATATTGATGCATGCAGGATGGGATTTTATGGAAAAGAGATCGATCAAAGTCGACATAGCTGTATTTGCCGGTGTAGTGATCATCGGGGCGGTGCTTGCGGGTGTATTTTTGCTCGGGAAAAAGCCGGGGAAAACGGTAGTGGTCTCGATAGACGGCAAAGCTATCGCTACGTATCCGCTCGATGAGGACAGACAGGAGTTACTCATCGGCAAGGACGGAGGGACAAACAGGCTGATCATCACAAAAGGCGAGGCATGGATCGACGAGGCGGACTGCCCTGATAAGCTCTGTGTGCATCAGGGGAAGATATCAAACGTAAACGAAAGCATCGTATGCCTTCCGCACCGGATCACGGTGAGGATAGAGGGAAGTGATGCAGGTGAGGCGCCGGATGCGCTGGCAAGGTGATAGTGTCAAAGTGATCATATGAGACCAAGGTCTGACATTAGTGTCGGATCTGACAATAAAAGAATGGAGGTATAAGGATATGTTTGAACAGGTTAAACTCGGATACGCTACAAACGGACTTGAGCCGCAGATCGATCAGCTGACGATCGAGACTCACTACGGAAAGCATCATGCACTCTACACGAAGAATCTCAACGATGCAGCCGAGAAGGCAGGGGTTGCGGATAAAGATATTGAGGATCTTTTGGCGAGTCTTGATTCGGTTTCGGATGAAGCGCTCAGAAAAGCTCTAAGGAATAACGGTGGAGGATTCTACAATCACAACCTGTATTTTTCCACACTTTCTGCAGAGAAAAATACTGAGCCGGTCGGTGATCTAAAAGTTAAAATTGATGAAAAGTTCGGAGATTACGCCACCTTAAAAGAAAAATTAACTGCTCTAGCCCTCGGACAGTTCGGTTCGGGATGGGCTTGGCTGTCTGCAAACAAGGCAGGAGATCTGATGGTGTCGGCAAGTCCGAATCAGGATAATCCGATCAGCGAGGGAACAGGATATATTCCGATCCTTGCGATAGATGTTTGGGAGCATGCATACTATCTGAACTACAAAAACCTCAGGGCAGACTATGTCGCAAAGCTTTTTGAGATCATCGACTGGAAGCTCGTCGAGGCGAACTATCAGAGAGTAAAAGCATAAACAGGGGTAAGTGTTTTGGAACCGGAAAAGTTTAGTCGTATCGCCATGAAGACGTCGGTGGTCAGTATTATCGGCAATCTGCTTTTATCCGTATTTAAGCTCATCGCCGGACTCATCGCGTCTTCGCAGGCGATGATATCAGATGCCGTTCATTCGGCATCTGACGTTTTTTCAACCATCATAGTTATGATAGGGGTAAAGGTCTCATCAAAGGAGGCCGATGAGGATCATCCCTACGGACATGAGAGGTTCGAGGCTATAGCTTCGGGCCTTCTTTCGATGACACTGGCGGTGGTGGGTTTTGAGATCGGAAGGAAGGGCGTGATGACTCTGATATCCGGTGATTATTCGGAGCTTAAGGCGCCCGGTGCTCTGGCCCTGGTTGCGGCCGTCGTTTCGATCGTCGGAAAAGAAGCGATGTTTTGGTATACCAGAGCGAATGCTAAAAAAATTCGTTCCACCGCTCTTATGGCAGATGCCTGGCATCATCGTTCGGATGCGCTTTCTTCCATCGGCGCACTTATAGGAATCATCTTTGCGAGGCACGGGATGCCCGTGATGGATTCGGTGGCAAGTATAGTTATCAGCTTATTTATCCTGAAGGCGGCGATCGATATCTATAAAGAGTCCTTAAACAGTCTTGTGGATAAAAGCGCCGATCCGAAGCTGGCAGAGCAGATCCGTGCCGAGATACTTTCCGTGGAGGGAGTGGAAAGGATCGATGATCTGAAAACCAGGCTTTTCGGTAACAAAATGTATGTCGACGTGGAGATAGCCGCAAAGGGTGAGCTCACCCTCGAGGCTTCGCATGAGATCGCGGGGGCTGTGCATCTTCGGATCGAGGAGGTTTTTCCCGATGCAAAGCACTGTATGGTCCATGTGAATCCGGTATAGGAGATAGTGATGAGAACAAGGACCGGAAAGATAGCGCTCCTTGCGATGCTGGTCGCGGCAGCCTTTGTGCTGGCCTACTTAGAGTCGCTGATACCGACCTTTATCGCTGTGCCCGGAGTGAAGCTCGGGTTGACCAACCTAGTTGTTTTGGTGGCATTATATAAGCTTGGCTGGAAGGAAGCCCTGGTCATAAACGTCATACGTATAGTCTTGGTCGGCGTTACCTTCGGAAATATGTTTTCACTTATGTATTCTCTTGCGGGAGGTCTGCTCTCGGGTGCCGGAATGATCGTGTTAAAGAACGTGTGCAGGGCACGATTGGTGAGTGTGAGTGTAGTGGGGGCGCTGCTCCACAACTTAGGCCAGCTTATCGTGGCGATGATAGTGCTTGACAGCTCGTCTTTATTCTATTATCTGGTCGTATTGTGGATCGCCGGAGCTGTGGCCGGTACATTTTTAGGTCTGATTTGCGTCCCGATCGTAAAAAGCATAAAAAAAATACCGTAAATAGAGAATTTTCCCTTGTTACAAAGCGCATATTTTGTTATACTTATATATGATATCAATGCTAAAGGGGATACGTGTTTTGTTAAGTGAAGAAAGAATCAAAAAAATGATTCGTCTTTCTGACTATGAAGCGGGGATGGGAGAGATGGATCTTCGTCGAACCCGCTATCGCAGGCGCGATTATGTGCGCCTTCAGGTGCTCAGGGCTGTGGCCGGTATGGTCGCGGCAAGCATTCTTATCCTGGGGATGGTCATGCTGTATTTCATCGACCGTATTCCCTGGAAAACCTACGTATCAGAGGGATTCTTTACCTGGGATCGCACTTTGTGGATCGCCGGGGGTTTTGTCGTATGGTTTATCCTTCTCGGGATACTTTGTTCACTTACAGGCAGACGCAGCCGCCGTGAGTATGATGAGGCAGCTGCCCGGGTAAATGAATATGATGTGACACTTGATGAACTCCTCAGACTCTACGAGGATGAGAGGAAGGAGGAGAGCGCATGATGGCTACACTTCTGATCCTCAGAGGAAGGATCAGACATTACTTTGAAAGACATTATACTCTCATCAGAGGGATACTCAAAGGGATCGTCGTACTGATCGTGCTCATGCTTCTCACGGGAAGATTCCCGGAGGGATTTTTCTCGGAATATAAGTGGGTGTTCCCGGTCGTGGCTGTTGCCTGCGGGTTTCTCCCGGATGCGATCGGTATCCTCAGCATAGTCGCGATAGTCGGTATAGAGGTATGGCAGATATCGACGGTGCAGGCAGTGGCTCTGCTAATGATGATCGCGATATTTTTCCTGCTTTTCGGAAGAAAGGCAAAGGATCAATGGTACATGTTGATCAGCGTGCCGACCTTGTCGGCGCTCCAGATGGGCTTTTCGGTGCCGGTTGTGTCGGCGCTGTTTGCGGGGCCGTCTTTGATACCGGCACTCGTGATGGGTGTCATCATCAGATTCAGTCTGGAGGGAGTGGCAGAGTATACGGCGACCGCGCAGAGACTTGCCGGTGATACAAATATGTTTGCACCGCTTCAGTACCTGATAAATTATATACTTTCAAACCGCCTTTTGTGGGTGGCGCTTATCGTGTATACTCTGACCTTTACCGTGGTCTATCTTCTGAGAAAGATGAACTTCAAATACTCACCGCAGATAGCCATTCTGGTCGGATCGATCGTTTTATACACTCTCGAGATGGTGAGCAACATCATCTGGGAGCTTGAGTTGAACCTCATCCTTACTTCGGTGCTCGTGCTTGTCACGATGGGTATAGCATATCTGTTCCAGTTTATGCATATATCCCTGGATTATCACGGTACCAGAAAGCTTCAGTTCGAGGATGACGAGTATTGCTACTATGTTACTGCCATTCCTAAGTATAACGTGGCAGTCGGCGATAAGGTCGTAACAAAGATCCTTCCCGAGGAGGTGGCTGAGGTCGCAGCCGAGTTGAAGGAGGAGGTCGAGAAGGCATTGGCCGAGGAAAGAGGCGATAGAGGTAAAAATGTTCCGGAGCCTGAACCGGAGCCTGAGCCCGAGCCGATACCGGAGCCTGAACCTGAGCCTGAACCTGAACCCGAGCCTGAGCCCGAGCCCGATGTAGAAGCTGAGGATGATTCTGTGGCTGATGAGGATGATTCGAAGGGAGCAGAGTCCGAGGAAACCGAGTACGAGGAAACTGAAACCGAGGAAACTGAAACCGAGGAAGTAGAATCTGATGAGCTTGAGTCCGAGGAGCTTGAAACCGAGGAGACTGATTCGTCGGATGCAGGTGAGGATCCTCAGGGAAACACCGGAAGCGACACAGAGAATAAAACAAACACCGGAACAAATAACAGACCAAACAATAACTCCAAAAGAAACAAAAGCAAAAAGAAAAACAGAAACAGAAACAAAAACAGAAGGAAGTAGCCTATGGACGCCATCATCTCATTTTTTAAAAACTACGTGGCAAGGCTCACGATGCCCAAGGTAAATGTCATAGACATCCTTGAGATCCTGATCATCGCCTACGTATTTTATCACATCATTGTCTGGGTTAAGGACACACGTGCGTGGACTCTGCTCAAGGGAATGGTGATCCTTGCCGTGTTCTATATCGTGGCAATGGTACTTGAGATGAATGTGATAATCTGGATCTTTAACAACGTTATGGTCGTAGCGGCCGTAGCACTTGTAGTGATCTTCCAGCCTGAGCTTCGAGGTGCCTTAGAGCATCTGGGGCGAAGAAACATCCTGAGAAATCTGTCTCTTGACAGTTCGGATGAAAAGAGCAAGAGATTCTCCACAAAGAGCGTACAGGCGATCGTAAAGGCGACCTACGATATGGCAAAGGTAAAGACCGGAGCACTTATCGTGGTCGAGAAAAATATCCAGTGCCGTGAATACGAGAGAACAGGTATCCCTATCAATGCGGATATCAGTTCTCAGCTTCTGATAAATATTTTTGAGCACAATACACCGTTGCATGATGGGGCTGTGCTTCTTCGTGACGATCAGATCATAGCGGCTACGTGCTATCTGCCGTTGTCAAATAATCTCAGCGTCAGCAAGGATCTCGGTACGAGACATCGTGCCGGACTCGGGATCAGCGAGGTTTCCGATTCGCTTACCATAATAGTTTCCGAGGAAACTGGAGCTGTTTCTTTGGCGGTGGACGGAAAACTCTATCACAAGATAGATTCCGACACGCTTTTGATCCGACTTAAGGAGGCGTCGAAGCGAGGCAGAGAGAAAAGGGCGCATTGGTGGCAGTTCAAAAAGAAAAAGCGTCTTTTAGCCGAGCAACAGGAGAATAAAGCCCAGACCGAATCTTCAAACGAAGAGGAGGTGAGCCGTTCATGAAAGCATTTTTAAAAAGAGTATTTACCAGGAATATAGGATGGAAGATCCTTTCCGTCGTGGCGGCCGGATTGTTCTGGCTTGTCGTGGTCAACATAGTCGATCCGACAGTAAAGAGAACCTTTGAGAACATCTCTGTCGAAATACTGAATGAGACGGCGATCACCTCTGCGAACCAGGTCTATGAGGTGGTCAGCGGAGATAAGGTGGATGTCACGATCACATCCAAGAGAAGTCTTGTTGAAAGACTCAAGGCCAAGGATTTTACGGTCACCGCGGATCTGGCAGAGCTGTCAAAGCTGAACGCCGTAAATCTGCAGGTCAAGCTGAAAAAAAACCCGAACAACCTCCCGTATGAGTTGAGCATCAGTGAGTCTGTACTGAAGGTCAAGCTCGAAAATCGAGTGACCAAAAAGTATAAAGTACAGGTAAAGCAGGAGGGCGAACTCGGAGAGGGCTACGTACTTGGTGATGTTAAGGTAAAGCCGAACATCATAGAGGTTTCCGGCGGCGAATCTAAGATGAAAAAGATCGATCATGTCGGAGTGGCGATACCGCTAAACGGTGAGACCGAAGAGTTTACGACAAAAGCAAAGCCGATGGCTTATGACAGCCTGGGAGATATCATCGAGGCCGGAAATCTGACCTTCAGTGAAGAAAAGGTTGAGGTTGTGGTCAATGTAAGAAGGACTATGGATGTACCGATAGAGGTCACAACAAAGGGTGTACCTGCCGAAGGGTATCATCTGATACAGACTGACAGACAGCCGGAGAGTGTAAGGGTTTCGGTGGATGATCCGTCCAAGCTGACCGATGATCTGGTGATAAAGCTTGAGGTCGATATAGAGGGTGCGACCGCCGATGTTCAAAAAGAGATAGATATCACATCGTATTTTGGCAAGGGCTTTACCATCGAGGATGGTATAACAAAGGTATCCGTAAGATGTGAGATCGGAAAGAGCGGAAGCAGAAGCCTGTATGTGACAGGTACGGATATAGAGGTTAGAAACACTCCCGACAGTTATAACGTGGCATTTACCGATCCGGATAAGAGATATGAGGTAAAGCTTTCGGGCTCCGATGAAAATCTGAAAGGCGTCCAGCTGAAAAATCTCGGTGCATATATTGATATCGGAGATCTGAAGGAGGGTGTTCACAGTGTACAGGTGAACTTTACCGCACCTGAGGGTGTACGGATCATAAGTCCGGTTGTCGTAGAGATCACATTATCAAAAATAGAGTCGGAGGCAACGGAAGCTCCTGAAGAGACTGAGGAGCCCGAATCGGCTGATGATGAATAATAAAAAATATCCCGCTCATCAGAGCGGGATATTTCCATGTTTCTTTGTAACCCCATCGAGGGCTTTTTTATTCTGACATATCAAAAGGTCTGCATAAATCCTTTCTCGTGTGGCTTCGGGTCGTATGACCTCATCCACATATCCGTTCATCACAGCTACCTGCGGATTCATAAACTTCTGATTGTATTCATCGATCTTTTCCTGACGGAAGGCGGCTTTCTCTTCGGGACCCATATCCTTCATCTGCTTACCGTAGAGGATATCTGCGGCGCCCTCGGCACCCATAACAGCGATCTCCGCCGTAGGCCATGCATAGACGAAGTCTGCACGAAGATGCTTCGAACTCATGGCGATATAAGCTCCGCCGTAGGCTTTTCTCAGGATGATGTTTATCTTTGTCGTCGTCGCCTCTGAGTAGGCGTACAGAACCTTTGCGCCGTGCCTTATGATACCTTTGTACTCCTGATCTTTTCCCGGCATAAAGCCCGGAACATCGGTAAGCGTGATGATCGGGATATCGAATGCATCACAGTATCTGATAAGTCTTGCCATCTTATCTGAGGAATCACAGTCAAGCACTCCGGCGAGATAGTTCGGCTGATCGCAGATCAGTCCCACGGTGATGCCTTTTATCTTGGCGAAACCGACTACGACATTTTTTGCGAACTCTTCCTGAACCTCTATGAAGGATTCCGGATCGACTATACCGTTTATCACATCATGGATATCATAGCTCTGATTGGAGTGTTCGGGAAGTATATGTGCTAAATCATCATTAAAGGTGACGTTTTCTGCGTAGTTAATACCTTGATTTAACGGGATTTGTTCAGCCTTGTTTTGATAGCAATGAGGAAGTATCCCGATAAGCTGTCTGACCTTTTTAAAGCAGGTGGCTTCGTCAGGCATGCGGAAGTGTGCTACACCGCTGGTCTGTGCGTGAACTCTGGAGCCTCCGAGATCCTCGGAAGTGATGTCTTCGTTTGTCACGCTCTTTATGACCTTAGGTCCTGTCACGAACATCTGCGAGATATCATCGATCACAAAGATAAAGTCAGTGATACCCGGGGAGTAGACGGCTCCACCGGCACAGTTTCCCGCGATGATCGAGATCTGCGGGATATAGCCGGATGCCATCGTGTTGTAGTAAAAGATTTCGCCGTAGCCTGCCAGAGCGTTTATACCCTCCTGGATGCGGGCTCCGCCGGAATCGTTTATCCCTATGATCGGGCAGCGGTTCTCGATGGCCAGCTTTATGGCGTTTGCTATCTTGAATCCGTGCATTTTTCCGAGAGTTCCTCCGATAACGGTGAAGTCTTCGGCGTAAACGATGACGGGACTTCCGTCTATCGTTCCGTAGCCGGTGATGACTCCGTCATACGGGAACTGTCCCTTTTTTATATTGAAAGCGTCCTCTAAGTTGGTGATACCTGAGCCTATCTCACGGAACGAGTCCGGATCGAGAAGGTGACAGATTCGCTCAAGAGCATGCAGCTTTCCGAGTTTATGCTGTTTTTCCATATTGTATTCCATGATATACCCCCTTGACTGATATAGACCGAGTATAGCAAGAAATCGGCTGAAAGTCAACAGATAAGATAGCATATGAAGGTGTGATAATATATATAAGAGATAAAAAATACTCGACAAAGGAATAAAGATGATGTATAATGTCTAAGTTAAGTTACATACCTATTATAAAGGAGACATTCAATGGGAAAACTGATGGACAGGAAGCTTAGCTTCGTATTTATATTTTTACAACTGTTGTTTTCGATAGCGCTGTGCGCGATGCTTATTTACGTGGGATTTATCCCTGATAAGTATGTGATAGCGGCTATAGTGTTCTGTACGGTGCTGATGATATATCAGGTTTGTGCACAGATCGCGAACTCAAGCTATATGATAGGAAGAGTTTTGAGTGTATGCTTCTGTCTGATATTCCTCGTGGGAGGGTATTATCTGTTTGATACCTACCATGCGATGGCGCAGATCTCGGGAGCGGATGTCAAAGTCGATGTCATATCGTACTACGTTCTGAAGGATGATCCGGCACAGAGTTTGAAGGATGCAAAGGATTACAAATACGGAATCCTCTCAGTCATCGACAGAGAGAATACCGATAAAGCTTTAGCAGAGGCGAAAAACGAGATCGGACAGGATCTTCAGATTGTAGAGTTCCAGGATTCATCGACACTTGTTGATGCGCTGTATGCAAAAGAGATTCAGGTTGCGGTATTTAACCAGGGCTTCCTAAATACCATAGACGATCAGTACAAGACGTTTAAGACCGACACCAGAGAACTCGTCCAGCATGAGATCGAGACGAAGATCGAAGACGAGGAAGAAGAGCCGGAGGAGGATGATTACGCAACCAGCGTGACGACTAAGCCGTTTATAGTTTATTTGAGCGGTATCGATGTTTACGGAAAGCTTTCTACCACATCGAGAAGTGACGTAAACATTTTAGCAGTGGTCAATCCTTTGACGAAAAAGCTTTTGCTGGTATCGACGCCAAGAGATTACTACGTACCGCTTTATGATAACAAAGGCAATTCAAAGTCAGGAGGCGTGGGAGACAAGCTGACGCATGCGGGTATCTACGGCGTAGAGGTCTCGATGGGAACGCTTGAGCGACTGTATAACGTAGATATAAACTACTTTGTCAGAGTAAACTTCTCATCTGTTAAAAAGATCATAAACCTCCTTGGAGGCGTCAAGGTTTACTCAGACTTCGCTTTCCTGTCGACGGTCGGACCTTATAAGGGAGCGCATTACTCCTTCAAGAAGGGATACAACAAGGTTGACGGAAAGAAGGGACTTGCTTTCTGTAGAGAGCGTAAGCATTTCGACAACGGAGATTACCAGCGAGGACGAAATCATCAGCATATGATCGAGGCGATCCTAAACAAGGTCATGAGTCCTACGGTACTTGGTGATTATCCGGCGCTTTTGAAGGAAGGAAAGAAAAATTTCCAGACAAACATGTCCACGAAGAAGATCGTATCATTGTGCAAGATGCAGCTTGATGATATGGCCAAGTGGAAGATAAGCTATGCAAATGCGGCAGGAAACGGAACTACGGCACGTACCTACTCGATGCCGTCGACAAATCTGTATGTATGTAAGCCGGATATGCAATCAGTTGCCAAGATAACGGCAAAGATCAACAAGTTTATGAACGAGCGTCCGGGCGACGGTACCAAGGGCACCGACAGCACAGGTACAGCTCCTTTGAATGACCAGGGAACAAATCAGTAAAACCAAGTAATATTAGGCAAAACCGGGTGAGTCTGTCTGACTCTTTACCCGGTTGTTGCTGTTTTTAAGGAGAAGGTTTGTGGATAATACAAGGAATATCATTTTCTCTCCGCCGGATGTGACAGAGGAGGAATGCAGTGAGGTAAAAGAGGCTATTTTATCAGGCTGGCTCACTACCGGTCCGCGAACAAAAGAGCTTGAAAAGAAGATGGCGGATTTCTGCGGAACAAACAGATTCGTATGCCTTAATTCAGCTACAGCGTGCATGGAGATGACCTACAGGCTTTTAGGGATCGGCGAGGGTGACGAGGTGATCACTACCGCATATACCTACACTGCCTCGTCAAGTGCGATCTGCCATACGGGAGCAAAGCCTGTCATGGTAGACATACTCGGGGACAGAGTTTTTGAGGAAAAGCAGTATATAGGACACAGTCCGTATGAGCCGGATTACGATGAGATAGAAAAGCTGATCTCACCAAAGACCAAGGCTATCGCACCGGTGGATCTGGGCGGAGTGATGTGCGATTATGACAGACTTTCAGAGATAGTAAGATCTCATGCAGATAAGTTCACACCGTCTGATAACAGATATCAAAAAGCTCTCGGAAGAGTCATCATCATGGCCGACTCCGCTCACGGCTTCGGGGCATCGAGAAGAGGAAAAATGAGCGGACAGGCCGCGGACTTTACCAGCTTTTCATTTCACGCAGTGAAAAACCTGACTACGGCAGAGGGCGGAGGAGTTACGTGGCGTCCCATAGACGGGATAGACGATGAAGATATCTACCACGAGTATATGCTTTTGTCTCTGCACGGTCAGACCAAGGACGCGCTCAAAAAAACAGAGCTTGGCTCGTGGGAGTATGATATACTCTATCCGGGTTATAAGTGTAACATGACTGATGTCCATGCAGCGATAGGTCTTTCGCAGCTGAAAAGATACCCCGGACTTCTGAAAAGAAGAAGAGAGATAGTAAATCTTTATGACGAGGGGATAAACAGGATAAACGCTGTGCTTTCCTCAGACGAGGCTGCAAAAAAGGCACTCCCTATCACCTCGCTTGCACATTATACCAAGGATTCGACATCGAGCGGACATCTTTACCTGATGCGTCTGGGTGATCTGACTCACGAGGAAAGATCGCAGATCATCGTAAGGATGGCAAAGAAAAATGTACCGACAAACGTACATTACAAGCCGCTCCCGCTTTTGACAGCCTATAAAAACCTGGGTTATAGGATAGAAGATTATCCGAGAGCCTATCAGTATTATAAAAACGAGATAACATTGCCGCTTCATACGCTTTTATCCGATGATGATGTGGCATACGTGCTGGATGTCCTTACGGACGCGATAAAGGGACGATAATATGTTTACCAAAGCTTTACAAAAGCTTTTTATAAATCTTCTCTCACCATGGATCCCGTTTGTTTCGAGGATCCCGGACAAATGGCGATACAGACTTATCACGGCATGTTTTATGGCCGATCTGGTCCTCTTCGGGATAGTCAGATATGTGTTGAGAAGAGAGAGCTATTTTTACAATACGACGCTTGGTATCATTCTCATGATAGCCATAGCGATACTGTCGCTGGATAAAACACTGAAGCTCGTACATTGGCACAGGTCGATAAGGATAGTATGGTTCGGAATGTGCATAGCCTTTACTGTTTCGGATGCGATCGTACCGAAAAAAGTAACAGGACTTGGTATCGTGCTTGCGCTGGTGTTTACCGGAGTATTTTTCGTCTGGCAAAACAATTCCAGGAGAGACCTTTTATGGGAAAGCCTGAAAAAGGCGGTCAGATACGCGTTTGTCATAATGACCGTTGTGTGTTTTCTCTTCAGGCCGATATATCAGGGCGGACGATATGCGGGTATTTTTACCAACCCGAACACCTTCGGACTCTACCTCATAGTGATCGCGGCAGTTTACTTAAGTGACCTCGATTGGGAGGTGGCGACGGGCAGATACTGGTATAAGGCCATACCGACATATGTGGGGCTTGGCTTGACATTTTTCTATCTGTCACTGACTCAGGCAAGGACGGCGCTGGTCACAGTCGCATTGGTCGTAACCATGTGGGTGATCTTCAAGTTACATAATGCGATACGTACGCACAGATGGAGGTCATTTTTAAAAAATATCGTGATGGTCCTCCTCTTTTCGGTGGTGATATATCCGGTGTCGCGAGCGGCAGTTACATATCTTCCGTGGATCATAGGTCATCCGATGATATTTGAGGGAGAGAGTCTGTATCTGTATGACGGAAGCAAAATCGGGGATCTGGGAGAGACGGTGATCGCCGAGCCTGACCTGAATGCGGAGTCTCTTATCAACGGATATATGCCGGCAGCGGAGATTACCGACAAGGGAGATACCTACCAGCCGGCAGCATATCAGCCACAGGTATATCAGCCTGCGCCGGGCTCGAGATATGATGAGACGACGGATGCGCCGGAGAAGCCTTTGGTACCGCAGACGATGATGGAGCGGTTTTGGTATCTGCTTGAGCATACCGAGGGTCTGAACGCCCTGACTTCAGGACGCATAAATATATATAAGGGCTACTACAAACAGCTCAACTATAAAGGGCATATCAACGTGGCTCTGATGATCAACGGAAACACGCTTGCGCATGCTCACAACAACTGGCTTCAGTTCGGTTATACCTACGGATATTTCGGGATGATCTTTTACGGGATCATGACAGTCATAGTGTTCTTTTATTCGTTAAGGTATTACCGAAAGAGATCCAGAAAAAATGCCAGCTATGCATTTTTAATACCGTGTGTATGTGTGGGCTTTTTGGCAGCCACCGTAACGGAATGTCTGTTTTTGCCGTTTGAGGTTTTCCCGGCATTTATGTTCTGGTTTGTGTGCGGAGAGCTGTTTGAAAAAGAGGCTATGCTAAATCGATTTAAAAGGAGTATTGTTTAATGAGTGATGCAAAGATTTACGGAGTAGTGCTTGCGGGAGGTATCGGAAGCCGTATGGGCAATCAGGACAAGCCCAAGCAGTATCTGCTTGTGGGTGATAAGCCGATACTTATCCATACACTCGAGAAGTTCTATATCGAGAGTGATTTTGAAAAGGTGATAGTGCTGTGTCCGAAGGAGTGGATCGGACACACAAAGAATCTTGTGAAAAAATATCTTAAGGATGATGGAGAGAGAGTCGTGGTGATCCCGGGAGGCGAGACCAGAAACGAGACCATCATGAATGCCATCGACTTTATCGACTCGGAAGGAAACCTCGATGATCAGACCATCATCGTGACTCATGATTCGGTGAGACCTTTTGTGACGAAGAGGATCATCGATGAAAATATCAAGTACGCGCGTGAGGTGGGTGCCTGTGATACAGCGATGCCTGCGACGGATACGATCGTTATCAGCGAGGACAACGAGGTGATAAGCGAGATTCCCGAGCGAAAGAAAATGTATCAGGGACAGACCCCGCAGACGTTCCAGGCTATGAAGCTCAAGTCGCTTTATGAGTCGCTTTCCGATGAGGAAAAGTCGATCCTGACCGATGCCGCAAAGATCTTCGTCATGAAGGGCGAGCGCGTCCATATCGTCGAGGGTGAGGTCTTCAACATCAAGATCACCTACCCGTACGATCTGCGCGTCGCAGAGGCGCTGATCGGTGGTAGCATCAATTAATGATTAAGAGGAGTACCTAGTCGCGCAAGCGCGGTCGGAGCATATATTCCTCGCTCGCCCGTTAAAGGGCTCCTCGGAATATATCTCCTGCCGCTTCCGCTTAGAGAAGGTGTATCCGAATAATAGTTGAATTAAACAATAGTTTTCTAATAAAGCAGCGCTGACGGCGTTAGTTTTATTCCGAGGAGCCCTTTAATGGGCGAGCGAGGAATAAAAGCTAACATAGCGATCAGCGCGGAAGGGTAGCAACAATCAATGTTAAACACCGTTTATCGATTAGTAAGCCCGGGTAGATTCGAAGTTGAGTTTTCTAACGTAGAGCTTAGCAGCGATGTAGCGATAGTGCGACCGACGTACCTGTCGATCTGCCACGCTGACCAGCGATACTATCAGGGCTTAAGGCCGCCGGCAGTGATGAAAAAAAAGCTGCCCATGGCGCTCATCCATGAAGGCATAGGTGAGGTCGTCTGGGACGGCAGCGGTCGCTTTAAGCCGGGCGAAAGAGTCGTCATGGTGCCGAACACACCTATGGAGGACGACGATTTTATCGCGGAGAATTATCGCAGATCATCGAAGTTCAGAAGCAGCGGTTATGACGGCTATATGCAGGATCTGGTTGATATCAGGCCTGACAGATTGCTGGCTGTGCCCGAAAATGTCGAGCCGAATGTGGCGGCATTTACGGAGCTTGTGAGCGTAAGTACACATGCCATCAGAAGGATGGATATGATAGCTCATAAAAGACGTGATACGATAGGAATATGGGGCGACGGAAACCTCGGGTTTTTGACTGCTCTTATGTATCGATATATGTACCCGGAGGCAAAGCTTATCGTATTTGGAATGAGCGAGAGTAAGCTTGCTGATTTTTCCTTCTGTGATGAGACATATCTCACCGAGGAGGTGCCGGGTGAACTTACCATAGATCACGCTTTCGAATGTGTGGGAAGCGAAGGTTCGAGATCTGCTATCGAGCAGATCATCGATCATATCGAGCCGGAGGGGTCAATATCTCTTCTCGGTGTGAGTGAAAATCCGATCGCGATCAATACGAGGATGGTCCTTGAGAAGGGACTGAGACTTTTCGGAAGCAGCAGAAGCGGGGTTGATGATTTTAAAAAGACATTGGAAGTATATCATCAAAATCCGGATCTCGTCGAGGAACTCCACAGAATAGTGGGACATGTTGTAAAACACAGGATTGTGGGACATGTTGTAAAAGTGAGAAACATGGATGACATGAAAAGAGCATTCGAACTCGACCAGCAGAGCAAAGCCGGAAAGACTGTTATGATCTGGAACAAATAATGTAAGGGGAAAGAGGAATGGAAACAGAGATCAAAAAAAGAGAGATGGACTTTAGAGGAAACGTCCTGTATATGGTGGTGCCTTGCTACAACGAGGAAAAGGTTCTTCCTGAGACGGTAAAAAGGCTGTCTGCCAAATTAGAGGATATGATCGCCAGGAAAAAGATCAACGAGAGGAGCCGGATCCTTTTTGTAAATGACGGTTCAAAGGACGGCACATGGAGACTGATCACCAAGTATTATCTTGAGAATCCTTTGGTAAGCGGGCTGAATCTCTCCAGAAACCGCGGACATCAGAATGCTGTTTTAGCAGGTTTGATGTATGCGAAGGATCACGCAGATGTAGCGATCTCAATGGATGCCGATCTTCAGGATGATATCGAGGCGATCGAGCACATGATCGACAGATATCACGACGGACTTGATGTGGTTTACGGTGTGAGGTCCGACAGAAGAAGGGATACGGGCTTTAAACGTTTTACGGCTGAGCTTTTTTACAAGCTGATGCTGAAGATGGGTGTAGATATCATTTTTAATCATGCTGATTTCAGATTGATGAGCAGGCGTGTTTTAGAGGAACTCGAACACTACAAAGAGGTAAACCTTTTCCTGAGAGGATTGGTTCCTTTGATCGGTTTTCCTTCAGGCCAGGTCATGTATGAACGCAAGGAAAGATTTGCGGGAGAAAGTAAATATCCTTTAAGAAAAATGATCTCATTCGCGCTTGACGGCATTACATCTTTTTCGGTCAAGCCTATACGAATGATCATGACGCTGGGTGTCGTGATATTTTTCATAAGCTTTGTGATACTGGTATGGTCGGTCATAAGACATTTTCAGGGGGCGACAGTGCTTGGTTGGAGCTCGACGATGGTGTCCATATGGGCGCTGGGAGGCCTGCAGCTTTTAGCGATAGGAATAGTCGGAGAGTATATCGGAAAGATGTATCTGGAGACGAAAAAACGTCCGCGCTTTGCAGTGCAGGATGTCCTTGATGACTGATTTAGTTTGGCGCGTTTGTATGCCGGTTTGGGGATAAAAATGCTTATAACATTGGCTGTAGTTGCTTACAATGAAGAGGAGCATCTGCCTGCTCTTATAGAAGATATAAAAGGGCAGATATATCCGCATGATCAGATAGAACTCTTTTTTATCGACAGTGCGTCTAAGGATCATACCAAAGCACTGATGGAGGAGTTTTCCGAGGAAAATGATAAAGAGGACTCTTTTGGATTCAGGCGTGTATGGGTATCGGATAATCCGAAAAGGATCCAGAGCGCCGGCTGGAATGTAGCCATAGACGAGTTTTTGTCAGAGTCTGAGCCTACACAGGCACTTGTGAGGGTAGATGCCCATGCGAGGATACCAAAGGACTTCGTTTCATCATGTGTTTTTGCACTCGGTGAGGACGACTTGACCGGAGAAAAAGCAGATGAAACCTCCGATAAAGATATCGAGAATGTAAAAGAGTATGTGGTCGGAGGAGCACGCCCGACGATATGTGATCTGGACGGAGCGTGGTCAAGGACGCTTTGGATGGCGGAGGAGTCTATGTTCGGATCGAGTCCGTCGGCAGCCAGAAGACCGGATGAAGGTGTGAAAAGTGAAGATTCGGAGGATGAGAGAAAAAAGACAAGCGAGCCTCTCTCAAAAAGAACTTATGTAAAAAGTCTGTTTCATGCCTGCTATCGACGTGAGGTTTTGGAAAAGGCCGGTGGCTTCAGAGAAGATCTGGGGCGAACCGAGGACAATGAGTTTCATTACCGTATAAGAAAGCTGGGCTATAAGATTTACAGATCGCCTGATATATATTCGGAGCAGTATGTGAGACCATCACTTGGGAGGATGATCCGGCAAAAGGCCGGAAACGGTTACTGGGTCGGAAGAACACTTGGGTTTGTGCCCGGGTGCATATCAGTGTATCACCTGGTTCCGCTGGCGTTTTTACTTGCGATCATTGCTACATCGGTTTTAGCCGTATGCGGATGGCCGCTGGGTATAGAGCTTCTCGGAAGTATGTATCTGTCGGTGGCAGTTTTGATGGCGATATACAGTGCTCTCAGGCTGCAGCTTCAAAGGGAGTGGGTGCCGGTCGCGGCTATACTTTTACCGCTGATATTTTTCTGCCTGCATGTGTGTTACGGTGCGGGCACATTTTTAGGGATAATCTCAATCCCGTTTGGAAGGAAGAGATAAATGGGATATAAGGAAGACATCGCCATAGTGATCGCAGCGCTTGATCCCGACGAACGGATGGTGGAGCTTGTAAAACAGCTTTGTGATCATGGGTTTAAAAAGATCATCATGGTCGACGACGGAAGCCGGATCAAGAACCGTGTTTTTTTTAAGACCTGTAAGGAGGATTACGGCTGCAAGCTGATCCGTCATGTGGTGAACTTCGGCAAGGGTATAGCCATCAAATCCGCGTTCAATCATATTTTGGAGAATTGCCCTGATATCGCGGGTGCGGTTACGGCGGACTGTGACGGTCAGCATACGGTCGAGGATATCGAGACCTGCGCAAAGCTGACGTATGAGCATCCCGATGAACTGATACTCGGATGCAGGACGTTTGATGATAAGGAGATCCCGCTCAGATCGAGATTTGGAAATAAATGTACACGTTTTATCCTGAAGGCTCTCTGCGGACTGAAGGTTAGTGATACTCAGACGGGGCTTCGCGGGATGCCGATAGGGCTCATAAGAGAGCACTTTGCGATGACAAAGGGCGAGAGATACGAGTATGAGATGAATATGCTTTTGGAGGCGAGAGACTATCGTATCCCGGTGAGGGAGTTTCCAATCAGAACTATTTACCTGGAAAAAAATGAAAGCTCTCACTTCAATCCTTTTAGGGATTCGATCAGGATCTACAAGGTATTTATCAAGTTTATGCTGAGTTCGTTCTCGAGTTTTTTGATAGATATCATGATGTACTGGTTGCTTGGTTATGCATTAAGACCTGTTATCGGTGATGAGGCAGCGGTTTTAGGGATATCAACCCTTATTATAGCAAGGACAGTGATCGCCAGAGTGATAAGCTCGGTATACAACTTTTTGATGAATAAGACCATAGTGTTTAAAAACAGTTCGAGGTCTCCGTCTGTGGCCGTAAAATACTATATTCTTGCGATCATACAGCTCGGGGTGTCAGCACTTTTGGTAAATTATGCGCTTTTATTTATTCCGTATTCTACGATCAGAAAGG
>ONKC01000118.1 GCA_900318295.1 uncultured Eubacteriales bacterium | reverse complement strand
CTTATGCTCATAATAAAACAGCCATGCGATCTTGCATGGCTGTTTTTTGTGTACTATAAGGATTATTACTTAACCTTAACCTTTATCGGTTTTGAGTAAGAGCCGTAAACTCGCTTAATCTTGTAATCCTCATTTTTGCCGAGCTTATGCTTATACAAATGACGAACCTTTACATAATAGGTTCCTTTTGCTTTCTTGATCTTTACCTTTTTACCTACGACCTCAGATGCCTTTTTATAACCGCTGTTTTTCTTCTTTGAGATGTATACGGCATATGCATCTACGGCATCAACGTCAGTGTTGTTGTATTTCCAGCTTACATTGATGTTCTTTTTCTTTGCAGAAACTTTTACGGAAGTAGGAGCCTTTGGTGTGGCTACTAAATCCACGTCAAAGCCGGCTCTGGTGATGGCACTGCAGGTTCTGCCTGCGCTATCCTTTATATCCTTCTGGGCAACAAGAGTGTATTTGCCGGGTTTGAAATCCTTGATCTGATATTTGCCTTTTGAATCAGTGATAGCATGTGTATACTCCATACCTGTACTGTCATATACCACTACAGCTGCACCGGAAACCGGTGTATCCTTATAATCTGAAACATTGTAATTGGAATCAAACTCGAAAACTCTCTGATACAGTGTTCCTTTTATGCCTTTGCTTGCCAGATCAAAGCCCTTTGTATCGTCGGATATGAATGCGTAAGGATATGCTTCATATTCGTTACCGGTATAGTTACTCCACTTAAGTTCGATGTCGACACTGTGATAGTATTCTCCGAGAGTGTATGCACCAATACCCAAACCGCTGCGTACCGAATTGGTGTAGAAATTCCAATAACCATCTGCAGAAGTTCCCTCGATGGAAGTATCTTCAAATGCTCCGGTATTCCAGTGCTCTCCGTCGTTACTAAATCCGTTGAGCCAACCGGTTGACGCATTATAATCAATATACTTCGGCATGAGTTTGTTGGCTTCTTCTTTTGTGGCATTTACCGTGCTCATGATATAGTTACGTATGTACTTGGCGATGGCGCGGACAGCCGTGATACGCTTCACTTCTCCGTCATCACCTGTCGTTGCATCCGATCCGTCTACCGGAAGACCGATACCGAAGTCATCAGTCAGATCCTCGGGAACGACCGTTACTTCGGTAACTTCTTTTGAAGAGTAATAATTCTCATATGGTGTTCCGATTGAGATATTGTAGATGCACAAGGACTGTTCTTCCTCGGCCTTTGCGGGAGAAGCCGCAAAGATGGTGACCGACAGGATCAGGGTCATCAGGATTGAAAGACTCTTTTTTGCTGTTTTCATGATTTTACCATCCTTTCTGAAAAAATAATTCGTTTATAATTATATTCCAAAAGAAGGAATTATTCAAGGATAAATGCCAATTACTTTTGTTTTTATCGGTTTTGGTGGGTTTTCGTTGACAATACAGACTCCTACAGTTATAATATGGAAGGTATTGGGGTGAGGATAACAGGAGGTGTGAGAGATCGCGCAGTGCCTAAACGGCGTACGTGTGATCTTTCCTAACGAACAAAGATGCAGTGGGAAAGATTATCTCTTTACAAGGAAATATCCAAGGTGACCGGGATTACGGGAAAACAGCTCCCGGTGCTGAAGGATCTGAAAAATGAACCGACTCCCGAGGAGTTGGAAAAGACTATCAAGGCCATCAGAAAGCTGGCCAGGGAGAGCGACGAAAAGGCTCAGTGTGTGATGGGGTTTCTTTGTTGTCTCGGTTTCGCGAAAAAGCGTGCATGTAAAAAACTTTACGGTGCGGCGATGGGAAGACTTGATGCACCGCGCGGACCGAAGGGAATCCTCCTATATGCTATCGGTGATGATTATTATCATGTTGCAGGTCCCAGACAGGACCTCGAGGAGGCGGCTTACTGGTATCGTAGATCAGCGGCTCATCATTTTCCTGCCGCACAGGTACTCTACGGAGACTGCCTTTTCTCGGGGGAAGGCGTGGAGCCGGATATAGTCCAGGCAATAGATCTTTACAAGGAGGCAGCCAAGACCGAAAACCCGATGGCCCTAAGACGTCTTGGGGATTGCGCGTATCTGGGTATCGGACTCGAGCAGAATACGGAGAGAGCCGTGCAGTTTTTCAGGGATGCGGCCAGACTCGGCTGTCGTGACGCACTGTGGAGACTTGGAGATCTGTATCTGCAGGGCGAGGGCGTCGAGAGAAATGTGGAGATGGCGATCTCGTTTTACGAGGAGGCAGCGGATGCCGGAGTGGCCTCGGCTATGTGCATGCTCGGTGACAGGAGCTTCTACGGAAAGCCGGATAAGGCGGATATTGATTATAAAAAAGCTGTGCACTGGTATAAAAAGTCAGCCCGCAGAGAGGACGAATGGGGACTTTTTGCACTCGGTATGTGCTACTACAACGGCAAGGGTGTGGATAAGTCTCACAAGAAGGCAGTGAAACTTTTTCTGCGTGCCGGGGCGTACGGATGCCCGGATGCCTTGTGGAGACTGGCGTCCTGTTATTATAACGGGATAGGCACAAAGAAAAACAAAAAGAAAGCGTATCATTATTACCGTGAGGCGGTGAAGATGTACGCTATCTATAATGAATGAGATCTTTTTTCGGCGCAGCCTGATGGCTGCGTCTTTTTTTGAAAAAATATCCCGCTTGTAACCCTTTTGTAACGCAGGCTGTGTTATGATAGGTCCATAAACTCCAAAAACAAGGACTTTTTTGGGCCATAATAAGCAGATTTTTCAGATAGGAGGGCTTGCCATGAAGAGAATATTAAGAAGAGTATCAGCATTAACGTTTGCGATGGCACTGATGTCGGCATCCGTGTGCGGCGGTATCCGCATCCAGGGTGTGACACCCGAGGTGAAGGAGGCAAAAGCAGCAGAGAGTGATAACTGGGGATGTGATTTCAGTCGCTATGACCTGGTAGCTTTCCATCAAACAGGTACTCGAGAGTTCGATAAAAAATGGTATGATGACAACAAAAATGCGTCGGAGTATCACATCCGTTGGACTGCTGAGTTTAACTATTTTGCCAAACTGGTGAACGATGGAAACACGTTTGAAGGAAAAACCGTTTATCTGGAAAACGATATTCTTGTAGGAGACAATGGGTCTTCTCCAAGGGTAGGGGAGTATAAGAGCCGACTTCTTAGGAGCACTGTAAAGGATCCGTTCAAAGGAACATTTGACGGACAGAAGCATTGGATCCAGTATATCAGTCCGACGGATAACAGAGACGGAGCCGGTGTTTTTGGATATACTAAAAATGCTACGATAAAAAATCTTGGTGTATTGGCTGAGATTGAGGGTGAGTCAAGAGTCGGAGCTCTCATAGGATGGATGGAAGGAGGAACCATCTCCAATTGTATCGCTCACGCCAATATCTACAATCTGACCGAGAATGACGGAGGAGGTATCGTAGGCAGATGTGAGGGTGGAACCATAGATCATTGTACCTTTACAAATCTGTATGTATCGACAGAAGCGTTCAGAGGAGGTTCAGGGATTCAGGCCAACAGCCTTACAGGGAAAAACAGCAAGGGTGGCATTGCAGGTTTCTGTACCGGGGGATCGATCGTGAGATACTGTGTGTGCACGGGTATAGATATTAAAGCAGATGATGATCACGTCGGTGGGATCGTCGGACATAGCAAAGGAACGGTAGAATACTGTCGTGCAGATGTTGGGATCAAAGAGGATGCGGGATCCATGAAAAGCGCAAATATCGATGATGCCGGAGGAATTGTCGGCAAAAACGAAGGAACAGTCAGGGGTTGTGTAAGTAAGGTTGAGGCAAAGGTTGATGGCGGAAACGTTGGTGGTGTCGTCGGATTGAATGAGGGCACGGTAGAGGATTGTTACGCCGAGGGCTCCGTAAAGGGTGATGAGGATATAGGCGGAGTATGCGGAGACAATAATGATAAAGGCCGTATACAGAGATGCTACGCGAAGGTAAGTGTAAAGGGAGATTGCAGGGCTGCTTTGGTTGGCTGCAATGAAGGTCAGATCACCGATTCCTACGCACTGACCGGTGTAGATGGTGCGGATGCCGTGGTAAGAAATGAAAAGAAAGGCAGTTACGATAAATGTGAGTTTTTAGATAGTGCTGTTTTTGAAACCTTTGATGAGGATGTGATGATATCGGGTGGCTATCCTTTTGCCACAAATGAAGAAACGGTTGAAGAGCCAACTCCGGAACCGGTTGAGGATACGGTAGCAGAGACAGAAGCTGAAGAGGCTGAACCTACAGCAGAGGCCGCTGAGGTCACAGAGACGCAGGATCCGGCAGCAGAAGAAGCACAGGAGCCGGCCGCGGAAGACACGACCGGATCGGTATTTGGTGAGTCTTCCATGGTTTGGATCATCCTTCTGGTAGTAGTCGTTGTCGGTGTGGGTGCCGGAACAGCAGTTTACATCCGCAAAAGAAAAAAGACAGAATAATCCATGAATAAATCCCTTTTATAGAGAAGCGGTAAAGATGTACGCAATATACAATGAGTGATCAATTCAGATAACTTAAGACGGGGATATAAGATCGGAGAGAAACATGAAAAAAAGAGTGTTGCTACTGCGGCCGTATTATGGGTTTAATGTTCACACCGATGCTCACGGTGAGCTGGGGATGAAGCTGGATAAGCATGATATTTATCCGGATTTGACGTTTTTGACGGCGGCTACGGTCTTTGCCGAGAGTGAAGATTATGAAGCCAGGGTGATCGATGCGATCGTGGAAGACAGGATGCTTCCCGATGA
>ONKC01000080.1:12481-17003 GCA_900318295.1 uncultured Eubacteriales bacterium | reverse complement strand
AGTTCAAAAACGGCAAAAACTCCAAGGATACCAACAGCGTCCGCAAAGAACTGAAACTCGCTCCCAAAATGGCGCTGCAGGGTCCCGGCTGTAAACTGCCTGCCGGTGATTACAAGTTGATAATCAATTGCCGAATCGATGACGGCAATACCTTGAATGGACGCGTTACCTCCAAAGGTAAAGGAACTCTTTGTTCGTTCACTCTGGAAGACGGCATTAATGAGATACCTTTATCCGTAACCGAAGACGCTCCGGAATTGGAAATCCGCATTAAAAACGATACCGATTCGTCTGTTGCTTTTACGGAGTTCCGGATGGCTGTGCCTGAGTGATGCTGCCGCGTTCCGGCGGTCTGCTTCTTCCCCTTAAGGAGCGGGCCGCCGTATGCCAGGATTGCCAATGCTATATGAGAAAGGTGAGTCGGCTATGATCAATGTTGTAGTTATCGGGGGCGGCCCTGCCGGTCTGACGGCGGCATACGAATTATTGAAAGATGACAAGGGTGAGTACAATGTCACCGTTTTGGAGGAGAGCTGGACTTTGGGAGGCATCTCCAAAACGGTCTGGCATAACGGCTGCCGCATGGACATAGGCGGGCATCGCTTTTTCTCCAAAAATAGCGCGAAGGAGTCTCTCCTCGGCAGTAAGCTCTGTCTCTCCTTTCGGAGTAACCTTTCCTACAAGGATATCTCCGGCACGGACCTCAGCACCGATACGGATGATACCGTTTTCATCAAGGTCTTTGAGAGCATCCTCGCCGACTGTTGAGATATCTCTTGTGATCTCCTCAGGTCCGAGCTTTGTATCTCTGGCCTCAGTTTCATATTCACTGATATGTACTGATGTATAAACATCCTCCTGAACAAGTCTTTCCGACAGAAGAACGGCATCCTCGTAGTTGTAACCTTCCCATGTCATGAATCCGATAAGAGGGTTCTTTCCGAGTGCGATCTCTCCACCCGATATGGAAGGTCCGTCAGCGATAACCTGTCCGGCCTCAACCTCCTCACCTACATCCACGATCGGACGCTGATTCATACATGTACCCTGATTGGAACGAACGAACTTCTGGAGATGATACTCATCAATCTCACCGTCCTCTTTGCGGATCAGGATACGGTTGGACTCAGCACGCTCTACCTTACCCGGGTTTTCTGCAACTACGCAGTTTCCTGAGTCTACCGCTGCCTTCATCTCGATACCCGTACCTACCACAGGCTCCTCTGTTATCAGAAGCGGCACTGCCTGACGCTGCATGTTCGATCCCATCAGCGCACGGTTCGCATCATCGTTCTCAAGGAACGGGATCATCGCCGTAGCGATGGAGAATACCATTCTCGGTGATACATCCATAAAGTCGATCTGACTTCTGGAAAACTCTGAAATCTCATCTCTGTGGCGACCCGAGATATTTTTACGTACGAAATATCCCTTGTCATCGAGTTTCTCGTTCGCCTGTGCCACATAGAAACGATCCTCTTCGTCCGCAGTCATATATACAACCTCATCGGTCACGCGCGGATTCTCCGGATCTGTTTTATCTACCTTACGATACGGTGCCTCTACGAAACCGTACTGGTTGATCTTTGCGTATGATGCCAAAGAGTTGATAAGACCGATGTTCGGTCCCTCAGGCGTCTCGATCGGACACATACGACCATAATGTGAATAATGTACGTCTCGAACCTCGAATCCGGCACGGTCACGTGAAAGACCACCGGGGCCAAGTGCTGAAAGACGACGCTTATGCGTAAGCTCTGAAAGCGGGTTGTTCTGATCCATAAACTGTGAGAGCTGGGAGCTTCCGAAGAACTCCTTCACTGCAGCAGCTACAGGTCTCGGATTGGCAAGCGACTGAATCGAGATGCCCTCAACATCCTGAGTACTCATACGATCTCTTACCATACGCTCCATACGTGAAAGACCGATACGATACTGATTCTGCAACAACTCACCTACCGCACGGATACGACGGTTTCCAAGGTGATCGATATCATCCTTGCTTCCGATTCCGTATGCAAGATGCATGTTGTAGTTAATAGAAGCAAAAATATCCTCTCTCGTGATATGCTTCGGGATCAGCTCTGATACTCTGCGCTTGATAGCCTCTATGCGGTCAGCCTGCTTTTTGTTCTCCTCAAGGATCTCCTTGAGTACCGGATAGTAAACATCCTCTGTGATACCGAGCTCTTCTTTGTTTACCTTCGGCATGAACGCAGCCAAATCTACCATCATATTTGAAAGAACCTTAACAACTCGGTGAACCATACTGATCTCTTCACCTTCGCCATCCTCTGAAGCGGTTCTCTCCTCTACCTCACAGTCAACCATTACATAAGGGACAGCTGCATTCTGAATCTTTTCTGCAAGCTCTTCGGTAATGTTTGTTCCTGCCTTGGCAATAACCTCACCTGTATCCTCGGATACCACATCCTCTGCAAGGTCAAACCCTGCGATACGGTTTTTAAAAGCGAGCTTTTTGTTGAACTTATAACGTCCCACTTTGGCAAGGTCATATCTGCGCACGTCAAAGAACATTGAGTTGAAAAGACTGAATGCATTTTCAACAGAGAGAAGCTCTCCCGGACGCAGTCTTTTATAAAGCTCTATGATACCCTCATCAGAATTCTGTGAAGGGTCCTTTTCAAGAGAAGCCAGGATCTTCGGCTCCTCGCCGAACATCTCTATGATCTCCTCATTTGTAGACACACCAAGAGAACGGATCAGCACCGTGATAGGCACTTTACGGTTACGATCTACCTTTACGTAGAACACATCCGATGAATCCGTCTCGTACTCAAGCCATGCACCGCGGTTCGGGATAACGGTCGCTGAAAAAAGCTCAGTACCGTACTTATCCTTTGTGATATCATAATAGATACCGGGAGAACGCACAAGCTGGCTTACGATAACACGTTCTGCTCCGTTTATGACAAATGTACCGGTTTTTGTCATCAGAGGCAAATCACCCATAAAGATAATGTGCTCTGAGATCTCTTCGGTCTCATTGTTGTGAAGCCTTACCTTTACTCTAAGAGGTGCCGAATAAGTAGCATCCCTCTCTTTACACTCCTCAATAGTGTATTTGACACTATCAAGAGCCAGCTCATAGTCTACGAAATCAAGACTCAATGAACCGTTAAAATCCGTGATCGGTGAGATGTCTCTAAAGACCTCCTTCAGTCCCTCCTCGAGGAACCATTTGTAAGAGTCTGTCTGAACCTGGATCAGGTTCGGCATCTCCAGCACTTCACGCTGTTTTGAGTAACTCATCCTAACACGTTTGCCCACCTTGACAGGGCGGATCCTGTTTTTTTCCATCGATGATACACTCCTTGTTTGAATTGCAGAACTGTGACTGTTTCTTATTATATAGGGCCTAGTTCCCTACTTTACACAATAGTGCAACCTATACCTTAACACAAATTGCAACAGGTGTCAAGGGTTTTTTTAAAAAAAGACACTCCACTGCGAGAAATCTCACATGGAGTGTCATAGTGTGAAAAATCGCATTGATATGCCGATTTTTCACACGGTTATTTACGCGCACATTATTTCAAGGTTACCTTTGCGCCCTCTGCCTCGAGCTTCTCCTTGATCTGATCTGCCTCTTCTTTTGAAGCACCCTCTTTTACGATCTTCGGAGCGCCGTCTACGAGATCCTTTGCCTCTTTAAGTCCAAGACCTGTTACCTCGCGGACAACCTTGATAACCTTAACCTTCTGGCCGCCTACGTCAGTAAGCTCTACGTCGAATGAATCCTTGTCATCTCCGCCTGCTGCACCTGCGTCGCCGCCTGCTGCTGCTACGACAACACCTGCTGCTGCAGATACGCCAAACTCTTCCTCACAAGCCTTTACAAGCTCGTTCAAATCAGTAACGCTCATCTCTTTGATAGCGTCGATAAATTCCTGTGTAGTCATGAATATTTCCTCCATTCATATTCCGGAGCATCTCCGGTTGTACTTTGATTTTGTTTCTTAATTACTTACAGAGAATTAGTCTCTGTCATCACTTGATCAGTACTGTCTGATCACTCCTCGGCTGCTTCTTCTGCAGGAGCTGCTTCCTCTGCTGCCTCAGCTGCAGGTGCCTCCTCTGCAGGAGCCTCAGCTGCTTCCTCTGCTGCCGGCGCCTCCTCTGCTACAGCTGCTTCTTCTGCAGGAGCTGCCTCCTCTGCAGGAGCTGCTTCCTCAGCCGGCTTGTCTGCAGCTTCTCCACCATTCTCGGCGATCTGCTTCAGCACGCGAGCAAGGTTTGTGATAGGTGACTGCAGGCTTCCGAGAAGCTTGGAGATAAGCTCGTCTCTTGACGGTATCTTTGCCAACTCCTGGATTCCGGCTACATCATAGTAGGTTCCGCCTACGACAGCGCCCTTAAACTCAAGAGCTTCTGCCTCCTTAGCAAACTTTGCAAGGATTCTTGCCGGTGCAGTCTCATCATCAATACCGAACGCAACCGCTGTCGGTCCTTCAAGATGCTTGTCGAGCTGATCGTAATCAGTTCCCTCAAAAGCAAGATG
>ONKC01000080.1:0-12417 GCA_900318295.1 uncultured Eubacteriales bacterium | reverse complement strand
CTCACGCAGCTGACGACGAAGACGTACATCCTGCTCAACCGTAAGTCCACGGTAGTCAACAAGGACAGCACCCTTAGCCTCGCTTGCGTAGCCTTTGATCTCCTCAACGATCGG
The DNA here is from genome assembly GCA_900318295.1 of uncultured Eubacteriales bacterium. Classification (GTDB taxonomy): domain Bacteria; phylum Bacillota; class Clostridia; order Lachnospirales; family Lachnospiraceae; genus Eubacterium_F. Next base: position 12,303 of record ONKC01000080.1, on the reverse strand, counting down.
CTGTTTCAATTCGACTTTTGCCATGAGATCTTTTTCCTCCTTTTTTATTTTCGAAAAAAATAAGCCCATCTGCACATCCGCAGACGAACTTAAGGAGTCTCATGCTATGTAAACGCAAATGCGTCATAATCACTTTGACGTCCCCCTCGGCAGGTGTAACTGAGTTACTTACGCTTTCGCGCCTGCTGTCTACGGCAGATCCGTTATTTTTCTCACGACGTACAATTTAACACATCTCGCACGTTATGTCAACCCTTTTTTTCTTTTTTTTAGTAAGCGAACGGTTTCTATCAACTGCGCCAAACTAAAAAAATCGTTTGGGATATATATCACCGTGATGGATGTCTATCGAACGTCGGTGCGTAGGCAGCGTACTTTGCTGCCATGCACCGCTACGTTCGATAAAAAAGCGCAAGCGTGCCATCACGGATATATACCCAAACGATTTAAATGGTTTTCCATTAAAGTTCGAAAACAACTTATGCGTACTTAAGCGGACTAACCTTGATGCCCGGGCCCATCGTATTGGTGAGCGTAACGGACTTGAAGTACTGTCCCTTCGCACTTGCCGGCTTAGCCTTAACAAGCGCATCCATAAGTGTATCAAAGTTATCAGTGAGCTGCTCCTCGGTAAATGAAGCCTTACCGATCGGGCAGTGGATTATATTGGCTTTGTCCAAACGATACTCAATCTTACCTGCCTTGATATCCTCAACAGCCTTGCCAACTTCCATTGTAACCGTACCGGCCTTCGGGTTCGGCATAAGTCCCTTAGGACCAAGCACACGACCGAGACGACCGACAACGCCCATCATATCCGGTGTAGCTACGACTACATCAAACTCAAACCAGCCGTCGTTCTGGATTTTCGGGATCAACTCTTCACCGCCGACATGATCTGCACCTGCAGCCTCAGCCTCGGCAAGCTTATCACCCTTAGCAAAAACCAACACTCTGACCTGCTTACCGGTACCATGCGGAAGAACTACCGCACCGCGGACCTGCTGATCAGCATGACGACCATCGACACCCAAACGTACATGAGCCTCTACGGTTTCATCGAACTTAGCAACCGCTGTCTTCTTAACAAGAGCAACGGCATCGGCTACCTCATACTGTGTGGTACGATCCACAAGCTTGGCAACCTCTTCATACTTCTTTCCGTGTTTCATTTTTTAAATACCTCCTGGTGGTGTTGACGGTAGGAAACTACCTCCCACAACGTCCATTTCTCGAGTTTGGTCTTTTATGCTCTTAGGGTCGGGATTACTCCTCAACCTCAATTCCCATACTTCTTGCTGTACCGGCGATCATGCTCATAGCCGCCTCGATACTGCCTGCGTTCAGATCCGGCATTTTGGTCTCCGCGATCTGTTTGATATCTTCCTTTGTCACCTTAGCGACCTTTTTCTTGTTCGGCTCACCCGATCCTGACTGGATCTTTGCTGCCTTCTTGAGAAGAACAGCTGCCGGCGGTGTTTTTGTGACGAAGCTGAAACTTCTGTCAGCGTACACCGTGATGACAACCGGGATGATCATCCCGTCCTGTCCCTGTGTCTGTGCATTAAACTGCTTTGTAAACTCTGCGATATTGATGCCGTGCTGTCCAAGAGCAGGTCCAACCGGCGGTGCCGGTGTAGCTTTTCCTGCCGGGATCTGCAGCTTCACATATCCTTCGACTTTCTTAGCCATGATAATCCTCCTTAAATCACACTTTCTCCAATTCCGAAAGATTGAAATCTACCGGTGTATCTCTACCGAACATCTCAATCATTACGACTGCCGTTCCGTCTGCCGGATGGATCTCGGAGATCACACCGACCTTATCCTGCCACATTGCATCGTTGATAACAACATGGTCTCCGACTGAGAACGGAGATACTTTTGCCTCGGCAATCATGCTGAGACTCTTTACCTCTTCCTCTGTCAAGGGAACCGGCTTTGAACCCGGTCCGACGAATCCGGTCACACCGCGTGTATTTCTGACTACGTACCAGGTCTGCTCGTTCATGATCATTTTGACCAGAACATAGGCCGGGAACATTTTTTTCTCAGATTCCTTTGTTTTACCGTTCTTCTCCTCAGACACGGTCTGTGTCGGGATCATCACGTCGAGGATCTGATCCTCCATACTGCGGTGATTGATCATTTTTAAAATGTCATCCTTCACCTTGTTCTCATAACCTGAGTAGGTGTGAACAACATACCACTGTGCTTTTTCAGCCATCGAATCCTCCTAACGAATCAAGATGAAACAATATTCATTGCGGTAAGTCCAAGACGAATTGCCCAGTCAAAGCCGGCAATCACTACACCGAGAAGTACACTCACTACGATAACGAGTGCTGACTGCTTAGCCAGTTCATTCTTCTTCGGCCATGTGCACTTTTTGAACTCTGCCTTCAGATTCTTGAAAAAGCCCGGTTTTGAAGCTCTCTCTTCACTCACTAGATACACATCCTTTCTTAATAAAGTAATCGATCATGATTACTTTGTCTCCTTGTGGAGCGTATGCTTCCTGCAGAATCGACAATACTTCTTTGTTTCCATTCTGTCCGGATGGTTTCTCTTCTCTTTGGTAGTATCGTAGTTACGCTGTTTGCATTCGGTACATTCCAAAGTGATCTTTGTACGCATCACGTCACCTCCGTTCATTTTTTGAGCATAAAAAAAAGACCTAAAACTCTTTGCTCGAGTAGTATAACATAGGTCAATACGCTGCGTCAAGCATTTTTTCAAAAAAATGGGCTCCCGGAGCAGATCTGCATACCTGCCCGGGAGCTCACGTGGCATCAGGCCCCTCTTTTGTCCTGATAGCCTGCACGAACGGTCCGTGCAATAGGTTTTATATCAGCAGTACGAATTGAACAGCATACCGCTGTATAGAGAATTCTCGTAAGCGGGCCCGACGTCTCTTCCGGCGAGGTGTCCATAACTGTACACCTTCTGCTCCACGTACTCCATCGGGTTCATACTCATCTCCTCGGCTTTCGCTGCCAGCTCGGATACAAAACCTATCGGTGGGGACAGCTCTTCACCGCCCTCACCCTTTGGCGCGGTCAGAAATCCTTCATCATCAATCGAAAAGCCTGCCTGGGTCAACTCATCGGTATACTTGCGTATCATATTACGCAGTTCCCCTCCGGGACGGGATGGCTTCCCATTCGCTTTCCCGAAATCATCGCTCCTTTTAAGCAGATCGTTGAAGGTTTCCGCCATCTTCTCCATACCTTCGGAGAGCCTTTCTGTGTCTCCACTCAGTACGGACTCTGTAGCTTCGCCAAGTTCCATGGACAATTCCTTCACATTCAACACATATGCCTGTGTCTTGTTGGAAATGCGTACCACCGTTTGCGGATTGGAATTGTTCATGCTTACGATGTTTTTGTATTTAGTTTTTAGCTCTTGCCTGTTGTGGACACTTCGCTGCGGATCGAGCCGCGGCAGGTAGCCACCCAGGTACAAATTGTAAGCTGCTACCATAACAATCACGCCTTCCTTGGCTTCTCCCACATTGCATCCCTGCGGTGGAAGGTACGTGGATCGACAGGATCGATCCATTCCCTATAGCATCATGATAGAAGATGCTATTACTACACCTTGATTATAGCATCAAACATACGTAAATGCAAGCATTTTTTTAAAAATCACCCCACAAATGCACAAAAAATCGCCCTTCGACAAGACTGCCAAAGGGCGATACATTATCCTTATCAGATCTTGAAATAGGAGATCGTTTCGTTGAGCTCCTGAGCGAGCACACGAAGCTTTCCTGCGGACTCGTTTATCGTAGCGAATGTCGCATTCAGCTCCTCCATGGATGCCGACGACTCCTCAGAGGATGCGGCGTTTAGCTCGGACACGCTTGAAAGCTCCTGGATGATCTCAACGAGAGCTTCTCTGGCACCACTGAGTTCCTCTACACGTGAACGTATGTGATCGGAACTCTCAAATACATGAGTAACGTTCTCGGACATCTCTTCCATATCACCCTTTGTAGTGGTGATCTGTTCTCCCTGAGATACGATGCTTTTATTGAGCTCTTCCATGACTCCCACTGAAGCCTCGGTATCATGTAAGAGTGTATCGATGATCGCCTTGATCTCATCGGCGCTCTGTCTGGACTGATCAGCCAGCTGACGGATCTCATCAGCCACAACCGCAAAGCCTTTTCCGCTCTCTCCGGCTCTGGCAGCCTCGATGGAGGCGTTCAGAGAAAGCAGATTTGTCTGAGATGCGATATCCATGATCGCATCGGAGAACTGCGATATATTCTGTACACTTTCGTTTGTCGCATTTATGGTCTCGCCGATATCATGTACCGACTTCGAAACATCCGCATTCGATGCAATAAGCTGCTCAAGCGTATCCATCGTGGTGTCGCAGGACTCTTTCATTTTTTGTGAGTAATCATTTAACTCACCCATATCAGAACTGATAAGCTCGATATTCTCTGCGATAACCTCTGTTCTGTCGGATGCTGTCTGGACACTCTCTGACTGCGTCGCCGCACCGCCTGCCACATCATTTACCGCAGCAGAGACCTGAGCGGATGCATCAGATGCCTGACCGGCACTCTCTGCCAGATCCTCTCCGGACACATTCAGATCTCCGGACATATCCTTTGTCTTGGAGATGATATCTTTAAGTCTGTCCGAAAGGCTCTTCGTCGCATTTACTATGGTTCCCACCTCATCACGACCGGCCTTACTTGTATCGATATCGACATCAAGATTACCTTCCGCGATCTGCTCAAGACCTGATGTCGCACGACGTATACCCTTCGTGATGATCTGCACGATAAACAGTGCAAACACGATGACCGCAACGGCAACGATACTGAATATCACTGCAAGAAGAATTATGGAGGTTCCGATAGACTTTGCCAGACCGTCATGTTCATCCTTGGCCCAAGCAGCCACAGTCTCACCCATCTCATTCAGCACATCTCTTGCAGCTCTGAACTCCGAATCGATAACCTTTTCATCAGGCTTACCCTCCGTCTTTGAAAGCTCAGCCTTTACTTTTTCGAAATGCTCATCAAAAATATCCCCGTACGTAGCAAAGCTTCCAAGCTCTCCCTTTCTATTGTACAGGCTCTCATCCTGCTTTGCTATCTCGATAGCCTTATGTACTCCGTCGTAGGTCTGCTGTGCATTCTCCTCTATGTCCGCAGCAAACTCACTTTTCTCGTTCGTGGTCACATCTCCGCGATATGTATACTGAAGATGAGCCGCGAGAGCCTGATAGAAATCACGATCGGCATTTATCGTCGCATCCGTGATGTTAAAAAGAACCTCATAGTAGATATCCGTAGTCTGTCCCTCTATCTGCTTCATCCTCATGATACCGACAGCTGTACACACAACAAGCGCCACTACAAGCGGTATCACGATCAAGCCTATCTTAAACTTCAAACTCAGATTCTTCATGCCCTCGCCCTCCTAACAGATTTATCTCAATCGATCCTTCAACCGATACTCATCTTCAATACTCTTCCATAATATCAAACATGCCCCGCAATGTCAATCAATAATTGCCATCACGGGACATTTGTTAATATATATATATCAATTCTCGGATTTTCGGGCATTTTCAAAGGCCTCCTGCATGGTAGGATTTCCTCTGGTAAGCTTTTTGATAGTGACATCCTCCACCTTTTTGGTAGCTATGCCAAGCTGCCTTTCTGACTTGGTGAGGAACTCTCTCACATTCTGCAGATCCTTTATGGACTTGTCGATCGCATCAATCGCTTTATCGAAGTGCCCCTGCGCGAGCTCATAGTTTCTTGCAAAGCCCTCCTTGAACTCATTTAACCTGGTTTCAAAGTTTGTGACATCGATGTTTTGATTTCTCACCACCGCAAGCTCTTTTTTATAATCCATCGCACTTTTTGCCGCGTTGCGAAGAAGCGATATGATGGTTATAAAGCACTGCGGTCTGACTACATACATTTTTTCATATCTGTATGAGACATCCACGATCCCCGAATTGTAATAATCGTTGTCACTTTCCAGCAGGGAAACCAGAACGGCATACTCGCAGCCTTTTTCATTTCTGTCTTTATCGAGTTCCTTGAAAAAGTCCTCGTTTTTATGCTTCGTGGAGGTGGTGTCCATCTCATTTTTCATCTCGAACATGATAGAGAGGAGTTCGGTCCCATCCTCGTCTGTCTCTCTGTAGATGTAGTCACCCTTGCTGCCCGATCTGGCATCGTTGTCCTTTTCAAAGTACGCATTCGGAAAAGCACTCATACGGATCTTATTAAACTCGATCTCGCAGTGCTGCTCCAGACTCTCGCCAACCATTTTGGTCGACATCTTTGTTTTCATATCTTTATAAAAATCAATAGTCTCGTCCTTTTGCCGAAGCTCAAGCTCATACTTTTCCTTCTGCCCCTGGATATCCTTCTCGAGATCTCTTTTCTCATCCTCGGCTTTTTTTACAGCTTCCATGATGGCAAGCTGTTTTTCACTTTCATTTTTATCTATCTTAAGTCTCAATTCCTGTGCAAAGTCTTTTTCCTTTTGAAGGTCAGCCTTCAGTTTCTCGATCTGTTTTTCGTACTGCTCTTTTTCCTTCTCCTGCTCTTGTTTTGCTTCAAGTCTGAGCCTGGTTTCATTTATCTCCAGTTCATGTGCATGCTTATCCTCCATGTTCTCGATCTCCAAAGCATGCTTATCCTCTATATTCTGTGTAAGCTCCGTAAGCTTTTTATGTATATCCTTATCAAATTCACTGTCTCTGATCTGAGCCACGATCGAGGCAAGCTCGGTGTCATCCACCGAAAAAGCCTGTCCGCAGTGAGGGCATTTTAACTCTGCCATATGATCTACCTTCTTTCTTTGGAAAAATACTCAGACTCTGTCATCTTTTATTTGATCGTCTCCAGATCTTTCTCTCCTGAGCTTCTCTTATAAGTTCATCCCTGAAGTCCGGGTGCGCTATGGAGATAAGCGCCTCCGCTCTCTCCCAGGTTGACTGACCCTCCAGATTTACAACACCGTACTCTGTCGCGATAAAGTAAACCTGACTTCTCGGAGATGTGATGATGTCACCGTTGAACTGTGGGACTATCCTCGACTGGATACTGCCGTCCCTGCGCCTGTGTACCGACTTCATGCATATGAAAGCTTTTCCGCCGCGAGACGCCGATGCCCCCGCAAGAAAGTCGAGCTGTCCTCCGGTACCGCTTATCTGACGCGAGCCTGCGCTCTCCGCCGCCACCTGTCCGTAGAGGTCTACAGCCACACATGCATTTATAGAGACCATATTATCAAGCTGTGCTATAACACTGGGCCTGTTTACATACTCAAGAGGATAAGCCGCTATACCATGGTTATCGTCAAGCCACTCATAAAGCTCAGCCGATCCCACCGCACATCCGAAAACACCCTTCCCTCTGTTGATGGTTTTTTTCTTGTTGGTGAGCTTTCCGTTTCTGTGGAGCTCTAAGTAAGCATCCGTACAAAGCTCCGTATGCATACCGAGATCTTTGATATCCGACGCGGCGATCGCTTCACCGATCGCATTCGGAACTGCTCCCACACCGAGCTGGAGATTTGCTCCGTCTACTATATACGGGATTATGTGTTCGGCTATTTTTTTATCATCCTCGGTCGGATTGATCGGCAGATAGTTTTTAAAGGGCTCATGCTCACCCTCAACTATCATGTCTATCTCATCTATATGGATGCACTCGTGATATCCGCCGTGGATCTTGGGCATGTTTTCATTTACCTCTACGATAACTATATCCGCCTTTTCGCAGATCGGTCCCGCCACACCGGTATTTACGGAAAAATTAAAATAACCGTGTTTATCCATCGGAGAAACACTGACCATGGCGACATTTACCTTTATGAAAAATTCATAGTATGCCGCATTGTTGTGAAACACCATCGGGATATAGTAACACAGCCCCTTATCACAGAGCTGTCTTTCATATGCCGAACAGTGCCAGGAATGATAGATAAAATGCTCCTGCGCCGGATCCGCTTCCACGGTCTCTATAGGTCCGACGATAAGATTACCTCTGATCTTTACATCGGTAAGCTCATCCTTTCTTTTGGCCAAAGCCCTGTCAAGAAGTATAGGCATACCGAGCGTGGATGTATAATCGATCCAGTCGCCGCTTTTGACAACCTCCACCGCCTCCTCGGGAGTACGGAGTTTTTTTTGGTATTCTTCAGTGTAATCCTTCAGCATGAATCCCTCCGCGCAAAGCTTCTTTTTTTGACATTATATTTTGTATTTTTTAAGGATAGATTTATAATCATTTAGTATGTCAAGCATGACCTGTGTACTGCTGCTTCCTATACTGCATTTATAAGTCTTTTTCTTTGCGGAATCCTTCACTGTTATTTTTAAATTATTTGATGAAAAAATACGCCTGAGCTTTTCAATCTTTGAATCGGTTGCAGTTTTATTTTTAGACAAAGTAAATGAAGCATTTGTAGTTACAAGTATGTTCAGATACTCTCCTTTTCTTTGTGTCTTGCTTGAAGATGATCCGGAAAGAGTGATCGATTCACCGCCACCCGAGATGATCATCTTTTTGTATTTTCTTTTTGTCTTTTCTTTGCGGTGATGGTCGGCCACAAAAGTATGGTCTCCGCATAGTCACCGTAACCGGTGTGAGGTATCTTGAATGCCTTGTAAAAAAATCCATAATGAGTGAGCACGGATTTTTTCTTGCTGACATCCTTAAACACAAACGCACGACTTCTTCTGCTCTTAAGCTTTTTTCTTATGGTTTTATAGGATACCTTTTTAGAATATTTTGCATCAGGTAAATAGGGTCTGATCGCTTCACCCGAGGCCGCGTCCGATTCCCCGGGCAAAGCCTCGTCCGCCAGAGACTGCTCCGAAAAAACAACCTGTGAAAAGATGCATCCTACGGCCAATACAATTCCCATAAAAATCGACAGCCTTTTTTTCATTCTCATTCACCCACCTTAACAAATAAAAATGATAATTAACGGACTTTTTTTACATACAACGCATCCGGAAGGTATCTGCCTATACCGGAAGGACTTGACGACTTGGTTATCTGACGACCGTTATACCACATGATGGAGGAGCTTCCCCCGTCAAGATTTGCCGCCTGATATACTTTGTATTTGATCAGCTGGTTCGCACATTCTTCCATGGTACATCCCAGACTGTAGCCGATCTGACGACCGTCTACTATAAGCATCAAAAAGCTTCCGTCCTTTGCCTGTCCGACCGTAGTTCTCGGCTGGATACCCAGACCGTACGTACCGGCGACAACACACTTTCCGTCCACGACTAAAGCAGGGAAGAACTGAACTCCCCAACGGTATTTTTTCACATTTACCTTCCACGGACTCTCGATATAGAAGCGGTTATTCTTTTTTCTCATTCCGAAGAACTTGAAATCTCCTCCCTCGGGCTGACTGTAATCCACACCGTCGATAACGAGTGATCCTCTTATGGCGCCACCGCTTCCGTGACCGCCCTTATCCACAAAGCCGCTGGCATTGATCGCCAGTACTGCATTGTAGTTCTCTCCGAACTCATCTATGATGTCACCTCTGGACGGTAGATGACTCGCCTTTCCGACACAAACAAGTGAGGGATCCTTTACTATGGCAAGCTTACCTACATAGCTCGAGCCTTCAACTCCTACGATTATAAGAGAGTTCTTTATATCACAGACTAAGACCTTATCCTTCTTTTTTGTTTTTATGTTTAAAGATCCGTCCAGATTATCTATCTTGAGATTGTCAAGCTCTTGTTTTGTATCGATCGACTTTTTATCCAGATATTTTCTAAAGCTCTTCGAATCGAGCTCCCAATACTTTTCAAAAAACTCATCGCGCGGGTCTACAACTACCGGTGTCGGTGTCGGTACCGGCGTAGCCGCCGAGCCCGATGCAGCCCCATCATCCCAACGGCTTTCAAGTCCGCGCTGGGCAGCAAATGCGGCTTCTTTTTCCGCCATAACCTCATCTATCACACTTTTGGGTATAAACCAAGTAGCCAGCCACTGATGAGAGTTTGTACTCATCGCAGTCTCGATATAGATGGTTCTCCAATACTTGATAAACGGGATATCCGAGTAAACAAATGTCAGATATGCGCTTACAAAAAATACAGCTATTACAGCGAGAACTATATAGCGTTTTTTTCTTTTTTTCTTCTTCGGTGCATCCGGCTGCTCATCTGAGATCTCATCCTCGGGATCCTTTGGTGTAGGAGCTTTTGGCACATCCTGCTTATGTCTGGCAGGCTTTACGGCAGGTTCGGTTTTTTCGACCGCCTGCGCCCTTTCAGCCGCCTGAGCTGCGGCCTTTTTTTCCTTATCAGACTTCCTGTCCACAGCCCAAAGAACCTTATCGAGCCTTTCCTCCAAGTTCTTATCTTCCATCCTGTACGCCTCCAAATGGTCTTCCCGGCAAATCATACATGTCCGAGTATATACACTAACATCTTTATATAATATCACAAATATTAAGATTATGCAATATTTTTCTTTCAAAAAAAGAGCCGGCATATCGCCGACTCTTTTAGTATTATTCTGAGCTTTCAGCCACCTTACTATCTGACTGTGACCTTGTCCAGATGCCAGATGTCATCCACATACTCCTGGATGGTACGGTCGGATGAGAACTTGCCGACCTTAGCGACCTGTGTCATGGCCATCTTTGCCCACTTCTTTTCATTTCTATAGGCCTTCTCAACTTCCTTCTGAGCCTCCTCATATGAACGGAAGTCCTTCAGGATGAAGTACTGATCCGCAGGTGTGCCTCCGTCTCTTTCAAGGAGTGAGTTGTACAGCTCGCGGAAAAGCTCCGGATCCTGACGTGAGTAGGTTCCGTCGATAAGCTGTGTAAGTACCGCACGGATATCACCGTCCATGTTGTATATGTTCTTCGGATCATACTGACCGTTGTGCTCGAAGTCGATGACCTCCTGTGAAGAAAGGCCGAAGATAAATGCGTTCTCCTGACCTACCTCCTCGACGATCTCGACATTGGCTCCGTCCATGGTTCCGAGCGTCGGTGCACCGTTCAGCATAAACTTCATGTTACCTGTACCTGACGCCTCCTTGGAAGCTGTGGATATCTGCTCCGATACATCCGCTGCCGCAAAGATAAGCTCGGCATTGGACACACGGTAGTTCTCGATGAATACGACCTTGATCTTGCCTTTGATCGAAGTGTCGTTGTTGATCACATCACCCACGCTGTTTATGAGCTTGATGATAGCCTTCGCTCTTCTGTATCCGGCCGATGCCTTTGCACCGAAGATAAATGTACGAGGATAGAAGCTCATCGAAGGATTTTTCTTGAGCTGGTTGTAAAGGTGCATGATATGAAGTATGTTAAGAAGCTGTCTCTTATACTCATGCAGACGCTTTACCTGTACGTCGAAGATGGACTTCGGATCCACCTCTATACCGTTGTGGTTTTTGATGTACTCCGCAAGTCTTACCTTGTTCTGATACTTGATGCTCATAAACTCCTGCTGACTCTTTTCATCATCAAGGAAGACAGAAAGCTTGTCCATCTTTGACAGATCCGTGATCCATCCGTCACCGATCTTTTCGGTAACCCATGCAGCAAGCTTTGGATTTCCGTGAAGAAGGAATCTTCTCTGGGTGATACCGTTTGTTTTATTGTTGAACTTTTTAGGCATCATCTGATAGAAATCAGCAAGCTCCTGATTTTTCAGAATCTCTGTGTGAAGTCTTGCCACACCGTTTACGGAGAATCCCGCAACGATCGCAAGGTTTGCCATCTTGACCTGTCCGTCATAGATGATAGCCATTTTTCTGACCTTCTCCATATCGCCGGGATATTTTTCCTGGATCTTTAACAGGAAACGACGGTTGATCTCCTCAGTGATCTGATAGATACGCGGAAGGAGTCTGGAGAACAGCTCAAGCGGCCATTTTTCCAGCGCCTCGCTCATGATGGTATGGTTTGTATATGCACAGGCCTTTGATGTAACCTCCCATGCATCCTCCCACTCGAGGTTGTACTCGTCAAGAAGTATTCTCATAAGCTCCGGAACAGTTACCGTCGGGTGTGTATCGTTGAGCTGGAAGCACACCTTATCGGCAAGTCCGCGGATATCGTCATGCTTCTCCATATACTTTGCAACTGCACGCTGAACGCTGGCAGATACGAAGAGTGTTTACAACATGGTTTCCGTAACCTACCACAGGAAGGTCATACGGTACGGCGAGTACCGACTGGCATCCCTCCTGGACAAACTTGTCACGACCTGTAGTCTCATCCTTGCGAACAGCCACATATCCGCCGAAGTGCACCT
>ONKC01000095.1 GCA_900318295.1 uncultured Eubacteriales bacterium | reverse complement strand
AGGAATGATCATCAGAGCATTGAAGATATCGGAGATGTTCCATGCGATATCGAATGCGGTGATGCATGCGATGAAGGATACTGCGGAGAACAGGATTCTGTAAGCCAGTGTTACGCTGGTGCTCTGTGTAAGATACTCAAGAGCTTTCTCACCGTAGTACTCCCAACCGAGGATGGTGGAGAATGCGAAGAGTGCAAGCGAGATAGCTACGATCCAAGCACCGGCCTGTCCAAGTACGGACTGGAATGCTGCGATGGTAAGGGGTGCGCCCTGGAGAACGATAGCTCCGGAAGCATCGTTTACGTTTTCCATAACGCCGGAGGTCAAGATGGAAAGTCCGGTTACGGAACATACGATGAAGGTATCCCAGAATGTACCGGTCATGGAGATGTAGCCCTGCTTGATGTAATCCTTGGAAGTGGTGGCTGCCGCAGCGATAGCAGCGGAACCCATACCAGCCTCATTGGAGAAGCATCCTCTTGCAACGCCTTTTCTCATAGCCTGCATCATGCCTGCTACTACGGAACCTGCAACACCGCCTCCAACAGCCTGAACGGAGAATGCCATTCTGAACATGTCTACGATAGCCTGAGGAAGAACCTTGATGTTAATGATGATAACAACAAGAGCAGATACGAAGTAGAGGATAGCCATTGCAGGAACTACCAGAGATGATACTCTGGAGATGGACTGGATTCCTCCGATTACTACGATGAGTACCAGAATGAATACTACAGCAGCTACTGCATAAGGGCTTACGCCGGATACAGTATTGAATGCGGATGCGATGGAGTTGCCCTGTGTAAGGTTACCGATACCGAATGATGCGATTACAGCGAATACTGCGAAGCAGATAGCAAGGAATCTTCCGAATCCTTTTGCCTTCTCGCCGTAAACTTCGGGAATACCTCTTTCCATGGTAACCATTGGTCCGCCGAGCATCTCGCCCTTATCGTTCTGTGTACGATAACGAAGAGCAAGTGCGCATTCTGTGAACTTGGATGTAAGTCCGAAAGCTGCGGAGATCCACATCCATACCAGAGCTCCCGGACCTCCGGATACCATAGCCGTAGCTACACCGACGATATTTCCCGTACCGATCGTGGCGGCAAGCGCGGTAGTCAGTGCGGAAAAAGGAGAGATATCACCCGTTCCGGACTTCATGCGGGCCTTTTTTCCGAGTCCGCTTCTAAGCGCATATCCTAGGTTTCTCCAGCCGAGAAACCTCGTCCTCACGGTCAGATATATGCCTGTCCCCACAAGCAGGATCAGCATCACAGGCCCCCACACAAACTCATCTACAACTTCCAGAATCTGTCCAATAAGTTCCAATTTATGTAACCTCCACTTTTATTTTTTAAAATCAATTTTTAATTTATTGTATATCTTATCCACGACAAGCCTTTAACAGTTTACAAAAACTATTCTCAAATGTCAAACCTTTTATCTAATCATCTAAGCGGTGTCCATAGCTTTTCCAAACCGACTTACAAGTACGTCACTTGTCGCTGTAGAGATGATAAAGCTCCTTTTGCTGTTCGGTGAAGCTCTCGGATCCTACCTTTTCCTTCGCTATCTGCATCAGCTCCGAGGCAGTATACAGCCTGAACTTATGGAGTCCCAACGCTCCGTCATAGGCTACGACCTCACCGTCCGGCGCCAAAGTAACGAAATCCGGCACCTCACCGACGACCTCCTTGCTTTCCTTATCATATAGATACGCTACATCCGGCCCCGTCCCCGATGTCTCATCCTTACTCTGCCTGCACCACGCGACAAAGTATGGCAGCTCATCCGTCGTCATCACCCCGTAAAGGCTTCCCGCCAGATCGGACAGATCCAGCACCTTCTCCCAGGTATCCATATCATAGACTGAATTATAATCGTTAAGAAGGTATCTGTTGTCATCGAAAAATGTCACGCACGAATACGCACCGCTGTCTCCGTCACAGACGATATCGCCCGTATCTACCTTATATACATACCACTTGTCGAGCGCGGCATTTCTGTAGAATATGAGCCCCCGTAAAAGATTGACGCTGTAAAGTACCGCATCATCGATCGCGACATCTCCGTGTGAGGCTCCCTGAATCAAGATCTTTTTCTCACTCGAGAACACCTTTACACCGTCATCCATCACCACACCGCGGTCATACCCCGCAGGTATATCAACCTGCGCGACAACACGTCCCGTCGCGCCGTCGTAGGTCTTTAAGCTTCTTCCTTCTGCCAGATATAGCTTTTCTCCCGTCTCATCATAGTAATAATAAGAATCCTCACTAAACTCCAGCTTCTTTTCGAGAGTGTCTGCATCATAGTGAATGTTCTTATTGTAGTCGTGATCCTGTATCAGGATGTATTTGTCATTTTTCAAATCCAGAGTTAAGTTATCAAAAGATTCTAATCCGATAGAACTTAGGTCTTTAGATGTTTTTGCAGAGAAACCCTCTGCGTCAAAGGTGATAATCTTGTCCGTCGCCCCATGATTAAAGCCCATGGCAAAGGTCTTTTTGGAGGCGTACGCGGGGGACCATTTTTTCGGAACCTCACTGATCTGTGATCTCAGATCACATTTCTTTACCTCGGATGCATCCGTATCGTCCTCGCCTTTTTTATAAATCCTTATGTGGCTGCCCCAGTAATCCCGCATGATAGCATGATCCGCATCGATAGCCATGACATAACATGTGTTGTTGTCTCCCTTCGGCGTCCTCACTGCTGTCTTTGTTTTCTCGTCAAACACGCTCACCGAACCGTCATGACAGGTCACGGCGACCAGGCCGCTTCCGACACTCACGCTCGCTATGTTTGATGAGAAGGTCTTTTGCCAGATTTTCTTGCCCTTTTTACCGAGAGCATCCACCTCAAACACCCTGTTGTCGTGGTAGTAGTAGCACGTTCCCACGTCAGTCAGAGCCATCGATTGTATATCCCAATCCGTATTGCACAGATACCCCTCTCCATACGAATCCGTATCGAGGTAGACGATGTGCTTTAACCCATCCTCTGCATCAGTCTGCAAAAAGCAAACCCTCTTCTCAGTGATAAACCTCACGTCAGTAGTCTCTCCGGGCGTCTGCATGAAATCATACTTTGGCTTATCTCCGTTCGTATCTCTGATATCCATCACCATCACACCCGACATATTCTCGGTCTTTGCCGAGAGAGCCACGCTCGTCCCCTCCGGCGATATCTGGCCGAGTAAATAGTTGATATCGCGCCCCATGGTGCAGTTTATCAGCTTTTTTCCATCCTTATCATATGTGACAAGCTTTCCCTCATCGTAGTCGATAGCGACTATCGCTCCGGATCTGTCTGACACACGAAGCTCCTGAACTCTGTCCTCACATACCTTTTTTTCACCTGTTTCGGGATTTACGATAGTCAGGGCATCCGCTCCTGCGTACACAACCCTGGCCGAATCCTGTGAAAAGCATGCACCCTTAGACGCCGAATGATAGTAGCTTTTGTTCAGGCCGAGCTCTTTATCCGAAAAAATCTTCCGAACGCCGTCCAACTCGTACACCTCAATATCTCTCTCAAGGATGTTGCCGGCAGCATATACATATTTTTCTATTAAAAGCCTTTTTCCATCGGGGCTTATCTCACTCTTTACATCAAAGGTCTCACCCTCCATATCGACAGACTCATATACGCGAAATCCGTCCGAATGATCATATATGCCAAGCGCCCTGGTCAGACTTTTCATCGCCTGCGATACATACGGCCTTTCGGGCTTATCCAAAGACTCCGGCAAAGCCTGCAGAGCAAGCATTATCGCGGTTTTTTTATCACCATTATCAAACGCCTCATCCGCATAACCGCTCAGATAGTAGGACTCACCCTTCAGAGTGTCTTGCATTGACGAATCCAGCGCTTCATACGAGGAATCAAGCGCATCATAGGCGTGGCTGAGCTCGACATTTTTAGCGATGATCACAGACAGTACGCCCGCGAGCACAACCAAAGCAGCGCCCGAGGCTATGAGCGTAAGCTTCATCCTTCGCTCCCTCTGGCGATTTTTAAGATCATCATAGTTTACGGAAAGCATGGACGAGAAATACCTGAATCTCTCTTTTCTCAGGTTTTTGAAGACCTCAGAGTCCGAGCCTCCGCGGATATCCACGGCCA
The DNA here is from genome assembly GCA_900318295.1 of uncultured Eubacteriales bacterium. Taxonomy (GTDB): domain Bacteria; phylum Bacillota; class Clostridia; order Lachnospirales; family Lachnospiraceae; genus Eubacterium_F. Next base: position 2,819 of record ONKC01000095.1, on the reverse strand, counting down.
AAGGCTCGATCTCGATGATCTGCCCGTCCTTTTCGATATGTGTGAGCTGCTCGGGAAAAACCTCCTCAGGTTCACCGTCAGCCAAGATAACGATAACATGGTCGAGGCCGCGTTTCGCGGTAAAATGAGATACCTCCTCCAGACACCACTTTGACTCGGAGTACCTCTTCGTACAGATGACGATCAGCCATTCCGATTCGTCCAAAGCCTCGCAGATAGCCGCTGAAAGGTCAGCGGAGGCCTGTAGCTCGTCCTCATCGCGAAAAACGCGACCGAGCCTGGTCTTATGAGTCTTTTCGGCTATCTTTTTGGGTACACGCCAATTCTCGATCTCGCTGTGTATACGCTTCGCGATCTCACCATCGAGTTTCCCGTGACGATAGCTTATGAAGGCTTCATATCTCATTCGTCTCCCCCGGGTTCATACGTTTTATCAAAAATGCGCCCACGGATGACATAGATATCATGCATGTCATCCTCTCTGACCGCCAGATAATCACCGATCTCACCGCGATAATATCTGTCCTTATCCCATGCGGTGAAAACCTTCACTCTGTGATCGAGCTTTTTAGCATATATACGTGTCTGACCGGTGGCCACACAGGGCTTCATATAGTCGGTAAGCTTGTACACCTCACCGTAGATGTTGTCCCTAATGGTCGGCTCATAGTCAAACGTGATATCGGGCTCAGCCGATGTAGGCTCGTAGCTCGATAAAAACTTCTCTCTCATGATCGGATAGACCTCGCCCTCGATCCCCACCATCAGATAGAGATCCATGCTGATCTTTCTCTCGACATCCCCCTCCAAAGTACGGATAAGTATGGGCGTGCCCGGCGACAGTATGTCGGAAGCCTTGACATAACCAATGCTGAATGGCTTTTTCACATACTTGTCCATATCGGATATATCTATATCATATTCGGCAGCATGAATGACCTCATACATCTCGAGATACTCATCGAGCTTCTCACAAAGATAATCGGTCATAGACTTAGTGCCGTGACATTTTTCAAAAGCAGACGCCGAGATAAAGCCTCCGGCCTTGTTTATATGACCTCCTCCGCCACCCAGACCGCTGCAGATGAACTCGGCAAGTTCATTTGCCTTGGTCAGATTTACACAACTTCTCACGGAAAGCTTGTATCCGCCCTGGTTCGGGTTATATGCGATGCAGGTATCTATACGGTCCACCTGGATCACGAAATCGCTGATGACGCCGAGTATGTTCGGATCGCACTCCTCTGCCTCGATGACAGAATACCTTTTATCGTTGGAGATCATCTGGTTGACGAGGGCACGACTCGCGATACCCATCTCGTCCACGGAAAGATTTGTATTGATCAGTCGGAATATCAGCTTGTCATCTCTCTCGAGAAGGTCCCTCATATCCCTGTCCATCGGATGAAACAGCTCTTCAAAAGCGCTCGAATCAGTGTAGAGTCCGTAGTAAAGCGCCGTAGCAAGCTGCTCATCCGCATTCACATCGAACCCTTCTTTCAAAAGCAGATCCCAAACTATGGTCGAGCAGGATGCCAGGTTGCTTCTGATCAGGCAGTCTTCGTTGATCGACTCATCGCTTTGATGGTGGTCGATGACGACAACCTTTGGAGCATCAAAGTGTGAAACGTTGCTCTCTCCGTAGCGACAATCAGTCGTTATCAGAAGATCACAGTCGACAGACTCCGTCTCATACTCGACGGGGATGTCGAGCTTGTCAACCATCATAAGCAGGTTTGGCTTTGTCATCTTTCGTTTGCCGCCGTAGATAAACCTTACCTCGGCACCCTTGCTTTTATAGAATCTGTACAGCGCAAACCCCGACGCAAGCGCATCCGCATCCGGATTATCATGGCACTGGATACAGATATTTTTATAGTTTAAGTATTTTGATAAAAATGTCCCCATACTACCTCCACACTTTCAGACTCGACTGTCAATAGCAGGCGGGAAAACCCGCAACACCTACATTATACATCATCTTGGGCTTTTTGTACACCTGTTTTTAAGCACGCAGCACATAAAAAAGAATAAGAGCCCCTGGTGTGTAGGGGCCCTTATTATATTGAAGGGGAGAGCAGGTTCTCACCCGCCCTGGCATATATCAGGAAACATCATATACGATGCCTCCGGTGAAAACGAGGAAAAACCTCGCGACACCTCGGTATCTCTTTACATCTGAATTATACTACAATCACTGTTGAAAAAAAAGACTTAATATGATACAATGTTATATCATATTGACATAAGCCATGAACGGATGGTTTGCTATGAAATTTCGTATTAAAATGAGACTTGTATCGTCTGGAGGTAAATATGTCCATATCATATGAATACTACAAAATCTTTTACTATGTGGCCCGCTACAAAAGCTTCAACCAGGCCGCGAAAGTCCTTTTGAACTCGCAGCCCAACATCGCACGAGCCATAAACAACCTGGAAAACGACCTAAACTGCACTCTTTTCGACCGTTCGCACCGCGGTGTGACGCTTACCAAAGAGGGCGAGGTCCTGTACGAATACATCGCTGAGGCTCACAGGCTGATCAAGATCGGTGAAGATACTATCAATTCCATGTCAAAGAAAAGAAAAGGCGCCGTGATCATCGGTCTCTCGACAGGCATCACGGACATCACCATCAGGAATCGTGTGCTCCCTCCCATAAAGATCTTTTCCATCAAAAATGACGGGATCAACTTAAAGGTTATGAACGACTCCACGCCGAACCTCATAAAGTTGATAAACGAGGAAAGCATAAATCTCGCTGTCATAACTACGACAAAGTACTCAGAATCATCACTTAGGGAACATATCCTGTA
>ONKC01000115.1 GCA_900318295.1 uncultured Eubacteriales bacterium | reverse complement strand
TGGAAGCAAAGCTTGCGGCAGCGGATGGATCAGAGGATGTGACAGGCAAGATTGATACCATATATAAAAAGGCCGACCAGATAGATGCGCTGGTTAATGATCTGTTTTCGTCAGCGCTTGAGGATCTCGGAGAGTTTAAGGTGAACTGTACGGATGAAAGCTCGAGCATTCTTTCCGATATAATTAAAAAATACGATGATAAAAATTATGTCCAAATAGGGCCTGTTCCCGAGGTGCTGATACATGTTGATAATAAGAGGATGGGTCAGGTGATAGGAAACATCATCGCAAACTCATATAAATACGCGGGTACGCAGATAGATGTGAACTATAGAATAGTAGATGATTATCTGGAGATGAGCATAGCTGACCACGGTCCGGGTGTAGAGGAGGATGAGCTGGATCTGATAACAAACAAGTTTTATCGTGGCAAAAGATGGAAGGAAAGTAAGGCGGAAGGCAGCGGCCTCGGCCTGTACATAGCAAAGACTCTGATGGAGAAAATGGATGGTGAGCTGATACCTGAAAGTGACGGTGACGGATTTACGGTTATCCTCATGATCCCACTCAGTTAATAATTTGATAAGAATTTGATAAGACTCTGACAAAGATGTTTCTTTGGAAGTCATATATAATACAAACTGTAACATGGTAATTTAGTTTACGGGGGTATTATATATGGCTTCTTCTATTTTAAAAACCGAAAAGCTCTGCAAATCTTTTTCAAACGGTGGAGTACAGCAGCACGTGATCAAAAATCTTGACTTAGAGATCATAGACGGAGATTTCACCGTGGTCATGGGAGCTTCGGGATCGGGCAAATCCACACTTTTATATGCGCTTTCAGGCATGGACAAGCCGAGCATGGGAAAGGTAAAGTTTTCCGATACCGAGATCCAGGATTACTCCAACGATGAGCTCGCAAAGTTCAGACGCGGTAACTGCGGATTTGTTTTCCAGAGCTTGTATCTGCTTGATAATCAGACAGTGCTTGACAATGTATTAACTGCCGCACTGATCGTTCAGAAGAACTCGCCCGAGCTTGTAAAAAAAGCAAAGGAGCTTCTTATCAAGGTGGGTATTGCAGAGGAAATGTGGAAAAAGTATCCGAACCAGTTATCAGGTGGTGAGGCTCAGAGAGTAGGCATAGTAAGGGCAATAATAAATGATCCGAAGATACTTTTCGCGGACGAGCCTACCGGTCAGTTGAACTCCGCATCGAGTAAGGACGTGCTTGACATCTTTTCGGAGATACATAAAAACGGCCAGTCGATAGTGATGGTCACACATGACCTAAAAACAGCGCTTCGGGGAACCAGAGTCCTTTTTTTAAGAGACGGCGGTGTTGAGGGTGAGTACAAGATGAATCCTTATGGAAGTGATGATATGAAGGAGCGCCGTGCAGGTCTTCAGAACTTCCTTGATGAGATGGGATGGTAGTCACTGCTTAATTATAAAACCGGAGGAAAACCATGAATAAAAAGAGTCTGAGATTATCATTTTTTAATCTTAAAAAGAATAAAAGAGAATGCTTTGGGATATTGTTTATGACGCTGGTCACGGCAATGATGCTTTCTATCGTTCTCATAAATAAAGAAAAGATCGATACTTCCTTTGATGAGAGTTTCAGATCGTCAGGATCGGCGGGAAAATCAGTTGCGATAAAAAAGGATAAGTATCGAAACATTTTTAAAGATGTTCTTACTGAGAACTATGATGTGAAAAATCTGTCGGAAGGTACGCTCATCTATGCTTTGACGACCGATACGATCACGCCGGACGGCGATACGGTTTCATACAATTTTGCGTTCACAAACGAAAAAACCGAAAGAAAGATCGAATCCTTTACAAAGCATGACAAGCTTCCTGATGAAAAGATCGCAGCTTTGGAACATCCGATATGGCTTCCCGAGCCGTTTCAGATCGTAAAGGGATATGAGGTCGGTTCTGACTTTACCGTACTGGATGCCGGAAGGGAGTATAAGTTTACCATAGCAGGATTCTATGAAACAGGACTGTATTGTAGTGACGGATATACCTATAAGCTTATCTTATCTGATGAAGATTACGCTTTGTTTGCTAATCTCTTTGGCGCGAAGGTGTTGTGTGGTGAGTATAAAGTATTGTGTTTTGATGCCGGGGAGGATTTTGATTACGAAGAGTATATGGAGAAATGCAGCAAGGAGGCATCAGAAGACATCAACTTCAACTCGATGTATGCTTGTTATGAATATGAAAAGTCAAATGAGTCACAGTTTTTGGAAATATTCATGTTCATGCTGATATTCTTAAGCCTGGTGACTATGGTGGCGGCACTGTTTATGATCCGTCACAAGATCACCGGCGATATAGAGGACCAGATGCAGAGGATAGGTGTTCTCGAAGCATTGGGATACCGTTCGCGTGAGATTTCTTTGGCATATTTGTATGAGTACGTGATACTGGGAGGTTTGGGAGCTGTAATCGGTACGGTCATTGCGATCTTGATCACTCCGTATATCAATATGATGATAGAATCGATGCTCGGTAGAAAAGTGGTCGGAGCAGGAAGCATATTGGGTGCTTTTATTGCGGCGGTAATAGTGTTGATATTAGTTATATTATTTGCACTTATGAAGGCGCGTACTATCAAAAAATATCCGCCTGTTATTGCACTCAGAAAAGGTATAAAATCACATCATTTCAGGAAGAATATCATGCCTCTTGAAAAGATGAAAACAGGCGTAAATACAGGACTCGGGATAAAGGGATTCTTCGGAAATATTAAGGCTTCTATCGGGATATGTATATGTATAATAGCTTCTGGAACAGCGATACTTTTTGCGGCCATGACATTTGACTTTTTCAAAAATGGCGCAGACCGGCTTTTGGGAATGATGGTAATGGATTATAATGCGCTTGAAGTCTCGCTCATAAGTGGCGTTGATAATGAGGAAATAGCAGAGGAAATGCGAAAGTTGCCTCAAGTGAGGAAGGTATTAAAATCGTATTTATATGAAACGGTATCGGTAAAGAATTCATCTGATTCGGCAGCTCTTATAACATACGATGATTTTAATGATTCCGATGTGATAAAACCGTTTACGGGAGTACTTCCCAAACGTGATAATGAGGTTATGATCGGGATGAGGAGAAGCAAGGAAGAAAACAGAAAGTTAGGTGACAGTATCATCCTCAGTCATGACGGTCTGGAAAAAAGCTATGTAATCACGGGAATAGTAGGTACCATGATGAACGGCGGATCGATAATCTATATGACAAATGACGGATATGAAAGACTGAATATCAATGCGAGCGAGGATGCTTTAAAGGTCTATCCTGCGGAGGGTGTGAGTCACGAGGAGCTGGAGAAAGCCATAAAGGAACATTTCGGCGGGACAGCAAAGGAGGTTGCCGGTGTAGGAGACGGTACGGACGACGAGGCAAAGATAAGAGAGGCAGCAGCGGAAAAGATTGGTGTTCTTTTGAATCAATACGGAGTGACAAATGTTGATTATGCGGTTCAGATAGGAGATAAGCTGATCAAAGGGAACAGCCGCGGGATAGCAATAAAGGATATCATTTCTTATGACGGAATCACAAAAACACAGATGGATCCTATCGCGGAGGCAACAAAAACGTTCACGATCATTGCTTTGATTTTGATCGCTGTCATAGTTGCAGTCCTTCTTATGATCATCACATCGAATGACGTGAGGAGACAGAGGCAGGACCTCGGTATCATGAAAGCTATCGGATACTCATCGAAGGATCTGATGAAGCAGCTGGCTATCAAGTATCTTCCGGTGATCATATTCGGAACGGTTGTCGCTACTGTATGTGCCATAAAGTTCAATCAGGCATTCTGGGCGGGGGCATTTGCGACAATCGCTGAAACCAGCATTCCCGTGATAATAATAACGGATGTTTTGATAGTTTTATTCTGCTATATCGTGACTTATATATCGGCAGGCAAGGTCAGAAAGATATCAGTTACTGAGCTTATGACAGAGTAATATTGATTAGAATAAGTGTCTGTATAATTACAAAATGGAGGGATTCCATGAAAAAGAAGAGCATTAAAAAATGTGTAAAATATTCCGGATTTGCCGTGACACTTGGGGCTGTGTGTATGCTTGGTGCGTGGTGTTTTTCAGGAACAAGTGAGGCGGAAACCGTTACGGAAAAAACGGAAAGTACGGCTGGCGAAACAGCCATAGACGGTTGGAAGGCAGCTGATGCGGACAAGGAGTACATGTACTGCGTGGCGTCCGTCAGCAAGATCTACTCCACTGCTGCGGTGATGAAGCTTGCAGAAGAGGGTAAGGTAAGCCTTGATAGCCCTGTCATGGAGTATATTCCGGAGTTTAGGATGGCGGATCCGAGGTACAAGGATATCACGGTTCGCATGTTGATGAATCACACTTCGGGGATCATGGGCACGTGCACAAAGGGAATGCTGCTTTATAATGATGATGACAGCCTGCATCAGGACGAGATTTTGAAGACTCTTTCGACACAGCGACTTAAGGCTGATCCCGGTAAGTATGCTTCGTACTGTAATGACGGATTTGATCTCCTGGGGATCGTCGCTGAAAGAGTATCCGGTTTGACCTTCGCGGATTTCATAAAGAAATATCTCGTTACTCCTACCGGTGGAAGCTCGACTGAAACCGGATTTACCGTACTTGGTAACAAGGATCTTGTGCCGGGGTATACGGCGGGTCATACACTCTATGAAAATGGGTTGTCTACGGCAATTGGAGCAGGAGGTGTTTTCTCTACGGCATCTGATGTGGCTAAGTTCGGCTCGGGATTTTTCTACGGTAATAACGCTCTTTTTTCCGACTTCTACAAGAAGGCCATGGCAAAGAGGTGGGATGATAAGGATGAGTTTACGGACGGATGCGGTCTCGGATGGGACAGTGT
>ONKC01000037.1 GCA_900318295.1 uncultured Eubacteriales bacterium | reverse complement strand
TGTACCGTTCTTCTCGATGTCCGGCTCTGAGTTCGTTGAGATGTTCGTCGGCATGGGAGCATCCAAAGTACGTGACCTCTTCAGGCAGGCCAAGGAGAAAGCTCCGTGTATCGTATTCATAGATGAGATCGATGCTATCGGTCAGAAGAGAAACAGCGGAAATATCGGAGGCAATGACGAGAGAGAACAGACTCTGAACCAGCTTCTGACTGAGATGGACGGATTCGAGGGCAACAGCGGCGTAATCATCCTCGCTGCGACCAACCGTCCGGAAGCACTAGATCCTGCGCTCACAAGACCGGGACGTTTTGACAGAAGAGTACCTGTCGAGCTGCCTGACCTGCAGGGAAGAGAAGCCATCCTCAAAGTACATGCCAAGAAGGTCAAGGTCGAGGACAACATCGACTACAGCGCTATCGCAAGAATGGCATCCGGCGCATCCGGTGCTGAGCTTGCCAATATAGTAAATGAGGCAGCTCTCAAAGCTGTCCGCGACGGGCGCAAGGCTGCAAGCCAGACCGACTTCGAGGAGAGCATCGAGGTAGTCATCGCAGGATACCAGAAGAAGAATTCAATCCTTACTGACCAGGAGAAGAAGATAGTTGCCTATCACGAGATCGGCCATGCGCTGGTCGCTGCAAAGCAGACCAATTCAGCTCCTGTCCAGAAGATCACGATCATCCCGCGTACTTCGGGAGCTCTCGGATATACTCTCCAGGTCGATGAAGGCAACCACTACCTCATGAACAAGGAAGAGCTCGAGAACAAGATCGCAACTCTCACCGGCGGACGTGCCGCTGAGGAGGTCGAGTTCGATGATATCACGACCGGTGCTTCCAACGATATCGAGAAGGCAACCTCGATCGCCAGAGCCATGGTCACCCAGTACGGAATGAGCGAACGCTTCGGAATGATGGGACTCGAAACCATCACCAGCCGTTATCTTGACGGTCGTCCGGTGACAAACTGCGGCGAGAGGACCGAGGCTGAAATAGATGAAGAAGTTAAAAACATCCTTAAGAAATGTCATGATAAAGCCAAGAAGATCATCGAGGATAACAAAGAAGTTCTCGAGAAACTGGCTGCTCACCTGATCGAAAAGGAGACGATCACGGGCGATGAGTTCGTAGAGATCTTCGAGCAGGAGACAGGCATCAAGCTCAAGAAAAAGAACCCTGACGGATCTGTCAAGGAGGATTCCGACGAGAACGAGGTCTCCGATGAGAATGAGAACTCTGACGTGAACGAGAACTCTGATTCAGACGAGAACTCCGATGTAGAAGGCGAGGCTGATGCCGGGGAGGACTCAGATGTATAAGAACCGTTTGAGACCGGCTCTTCTCTACTATGAAGAGCTTACCAAAAGGCCTGATCTGGACGCTGATGAAGCGGCCAGGGAGATGTCAAGACTTTTGGTGCAGATTGGGTTTTTCCAGCACGAAAGACTCATCCATCTGATCGTAACTGTGCTCTTCGGTCTGGCGACGGTGATATCGATCCCGGCCTGCCTGATAACCTTAGAGCCGGCACTGATGGTGCTTGGAGGCCTGTTTATCTGCCTTTTGTTTCCTTATATCATTCACTACTTTCATCTGGAAAACGGTGTTCAGCAGCTCTATCTGTACTACAACGAGCTCGAGTTAAAGGCTGATCCGAAGAATAAAAAGATATATTGAACACATTGAGAATCCCATATATGAGGTTTTGAAGATAATCTACGTAAATAAAAATCCCGCTCACGCGGGATTTTTACGTGTCTCTGTTCTTATTATAAAAGAACATCCACAGTGCCATCGCGACGATGATCACATAACCTATGATGCTGGTGACATCGGGCACCATTCCGAATATAAAGAATCCGAACGCTGTCGAGAACAAAAGCTGCGTGTAGTCAAAGACTGATATCTGTTTGGCCGGAGCATGATAGTATGCTGCCGTGATCGCAAACTGACCAAACGCCGCACTCGCTCCGCACAGCACCAGCATGAGGAGCTGATACCCGCTCAGGGGCACATAATTCATGATCATAATCGGAGTAAAAACGATCAGTGACGATCCAGAGAAAAATAAAATCACGAATGGACCTTTCACTCCGTAAGTCCCCGCTTTTCTTAAAAACGAATATGCCAGTCCCGCACCGACTCCTCCCAGGAGCCCGATCGCTGCAGGAAAGAATTCCATGTTTGAAAAAGTAGGTTTAACTACAAACATCCCGCCGATAAACGCGATAAATACGGCCAACCCCTGCGGCACCGTAAATTTCTCTTTTAATATGAACAGTGAACCGACCACTGCGAAGAATGGCGACATCTTGTTCAGGATCGACGCGTCCGACAACAGTAGTCTGTCTATCGCATAGAAGTTGCATACGATCCCAACCATACCCAAAAGCGCTCTCATGATGACAGGGAACCATGCCTTTTTCGGTACGGATATCTTCTCCTTCGATCTGATGAGCGCCACACCTGCCATGATAAAAGCGACCACATTTCTAAAGACCGCTTTCTCTATCGTAGGGACATCTCCGGCCAGTCGGATAAAGACTGCCATCAATGCAAAAAAGAACGCCGATATGATCAGATAGATCACACCGAGATGATACTTTCTTTTCACGAGCTCCACCTCCCGCTCGCTCCGCACGGAAGGATTTTCGAAGGATAGGTCACCGGCAGACCGATCTCCTCTGCCTCTACTTTTCCTCCGAGCTTCGGTGTGATGAGAGTATCAAGCATATATCTGAGCACCGCGGGCTGAAGTCCCGTCGTATATGAGTTTATCAGAAAGAAGCTCGCGTCCTTACTCAAAAGCTTCACGCTTGAAGCTATCAGATCAAAGACCTTTTCCTCTATCTTCCAAATCTCGCCCTTCGGTCCTCTTCCGTATGACGGCGGATCCATCACGATCCCGTCGTAGGTGTTTCCTCTGCGTATCTCACGTTCCACGAGCTTTACACAGTCATCCACAAAGTATCTGACAGGGGCATCTGCCAGACCCGATGACGCTGCGTTTTCCTTTGCCCATGCTACCATTCCCTTTGCCGCATCCACATGAGTCACCTTTGCACCCGCAGCCGCGCATGCAACCGTGGCACCGCCCGTATAGGCGAAGAGATTGAGTACTTTAAAGTCTTTCTTTTTAGAACTGTGTATCCTGTCTGCCATCCACTCCCAGTTCACTGCCTGCTCCGGGAAAAGCCCCGTATGCTTGAACTGGAACGGCTTAAGGTTAAACTTAAGCAAAGAAGGAGCATCTGCTCCTCCAAGCTCGTATTCTATAGTCCATTGTTCCGGCAAGTCGAAAAACTCCCACTGACCTCCGCCCTTTGAGCTTCGGTGATAGTGGGCATTTTTCTTCTTCCACTGGGGAGCATCATGAGGCGTGTTCCAGATCACCTGCGGGTCCGGTCGAACGAGGATGTAGTCACCCCATCGCTCGAGCTTTTCTCCGCCGGAGGTGTCGATCACCTCATAATCACTCCATCCGTCCGCTATCCACATTGTATCCTCCAAGCCACCCTACCGGCTCAATCCTGGTTTTTGTTAAAAAAGTTTTTAACTCCTCCGACGACATCCTTGGCTGCATCCTCAAGCATACCTGCCGCTTTTTCGACCTTCTTGTCAAGCTCATGCTTTTCTATGAACTCGGTGAACTTTTCGTCGCCGTCATTTATGATCTTTTCTGCTTTTTCCTTTGTCTGTTGCATATCCATAGTGGGCCTCCTTGTATTCAGACATTGATCTCTGCTTTTAATCCGAGCAGCTCTTCATTTTTCTTTAACATTGGACGTACCTCGTTCTCGATGTACTCCTTGACCTGGCTGGGCGCACGTCCCACGTATCGCGAAGGATTCATGGTACTCTTCAGCTCCTTAAGTGTCATCGGGAAGCTCTCATCTTCGGCGATGAGCTCGAGAAGATTGTTATCCAGTCCGCGCTCTTTGACGTTGGTTCCGGCCTCCATGGAAAGCTGACGGATCTTTTCGTGAAGCTCCTGACGGTTCCCGCCCGCCTCTGTCGCACCCATCATTATGTTCTCTGTTGCCATGAACGGGAGCTCTGCCATCAGATGCTTTGTGATGACCTTCTCATATACCACGAGTCCGTCAACCACATTCAGATACAGATCAAGTATGCCGTCGATGGTGAGGAATCCCTCAGCCACGGAAAGTCTCTTGTTTGCCGAATCATCAAGTGTTCTCTCAAACCACTGCGTCGCCGAGGTGATCGCAGGATTCAGCGCATCTATCATCACATATCTTGAAAGCGATGCGATACGCTCCGAACGCATCGGATTTCTCTTGTATGCCATGGCCGATGATCCAATCTGACCGGTCTCAAACGGCTCCTCTACTTCCTTCAAATGCTGAAGAAGTCTTATATCGTTTGAGAACTTGTGAGCCGATGCCGCGATGCCCGCAAGCACATTTATCACACGTGTATCAAGCTTTCTCGAATATGTCTGGCCGGACACCGCAAAGCATGAATCGAAGCCCATCTTTTTTGCTATCATCTTGTCGGCCTGACGACATTTTTCCTCATCACCGTCAAACAGCTCCAAAAATGAGGCCTGCGTACCGGTAGTTCCCTTCGAACCGAGGAGCTTCAAAGAGCCCATCACATAGTCCAGATCCTCGAGGTCCATCATAAGCTCCTGGATCCAGAGTGTGGCTCTTTTTCCGACCGTAGTCGGCTGAGCCGGCTGAAAATGCGTAAATGCAAGCGTCGGAAGGTCCTTGTATCTCATCGCAAAGGACTGAAGCTCGTCGATGACATTCACAAGCTTTTTCTTGACCAGCTTAAGTCCCTCTCTCATAAGGATAACGTCCGTGTTGTCTCCGACGTAGCACGATGTAGCTCCGAGATGGATGATCTCGGCAGCCTTCGGGCACTGCTGTCCGTATGCGTATACGTGGCTCATCACGTCGTGGCGAACGATCTTCTCGCGCTCTCTGGCTACATCATAATTGATATCGTCCTGATGACTTTTCAGCTCTTCGATCTGCTCATCGGTAATCCTGGGATTGCCCTTATCATCAGTCAGTCCCAGTTCCTTTTCCGTCTCTGCCAAAGCTATCCACAGCTTTCTCCATGTACGGAACTTCATATCCTGTGAAAAAATGAACTGCATCTCCTTGCTTGCGTACCGCTCAGAAAGCGGACTTGAGTAAACATCTGTTGCCATATCTTCCTCCTAGAATTTATATTTTATTAAATCATCAATTACTAAACTACATCTGTGGTCCCATGTGTTCAGGACTTGTAGAACTCTTTCACCTTGTCAATCCTGGCTCCCATTCCTGCCAAAAGTCTGTCGGCGAGAACCAGATTCACCATAGCCTCAACCACTACGACCGCACGCGGTACGATGATGGGATCATGACGTCCCTTCACTGAAACATCCACAGCCTCTCCTGATGTATTCACCGTCTTTTGCTCTTTTGATATCGACGGTGTAGGCTTAAACGCTACCCGAAGTACGATATCCGAGCCGTCGCTTATGCCTCCGAGTATCCCGCCTGCATGGTTTGTTGCTTTTTTTATGCCGTCCTTTGACGGGATAAAGTTGTCGTTATTCTCAGAGCCCACTAAAGACGCAACCTTGAAACCGTCTCCGATCTCAACTCCTTTTACCGCTCCTATAGAGAATAACGCCTGAGACAGCATCGCGTCAAGCTTTTTATTTACCGGATCTCCGATTCCTGCCGGAACACCCGTAACTACGCACTCTATCATGCCACCGGATGAATCCCCCTCACTCATCAGCTCAGACAGATACTGCTCCGCTGACTTAGAAACCTCAAGATCAGGCATACGTAGGGGGCTTTTTTCTACCTGCTCAAGCGAAGGGATGCTTTCCTTCGTTCCGTCGTATATGTTATTTTTGCAGATGTGCGGACCGACCTGACTTACATATGCTCTGGTATGGATACCCAGCTCACCTAAAAGCTTCTCTGCGATCACACCGGCTGCAACTCTCGCCGCAGTCTCTCTGCCTGAGGATCTTCCTCCTCCCCTGTAATCTCTGAATCCGTACTTGGCATCAAAGCAAAAATCCGCATGTCCCGGACGATAGTAACCCGCAACCTCCGAGTAATCCTGCGACCTCTGAGATGTATTCCTTATCATCAGTGAAATAGGTGTACCGGTCGTACGTCCCTCAAAAACACCGGACAAGATCTCCACCTCATCAGCCTCTGATCTCGGGGTCGAGTAGATCGTCTGACCCGGGCTCCTCCTCTTCATGGCGGAAGAAAAATCCTCCTCACTTAAACTTAAGCCCGCCGGACAGCCGTCAACGACCACACCGAGCGCTTTTCCATGGGATTCGCCCCATGTTGAACATGTAAAAATGTCCCCAAAAACTGAACCAGCCATATTTTTTCTCCATTTTTGAAAAATTTGTTTGTGTTTTTCTCTAATCTATTGTATAATAAAACGAGCGGAAATGAAAGGAGTTTTTTATGTTTAGTCAGTTTTTTGGAAACTATCTCTTAGAAAACAACAAAATCACCGCTGAGCAATTTGACTCATGCATGAATTACATCAAGGCAAATCGAGTAAAATTGGGTCTTATCGCCGAGAGTGAAGGATTGCTTACCAGCAGTCAGGTGATGGAGCTAAACTATCTTCAGGTACAGTCTGATGAGCGTTTCGGTGACCTCGCTGTCAAGCGCGGCTATCTTACCGAGTCAGATGTCAACTACCTGCTTGGACTTCAGAGCAATCCATATCTGCTTTTCGTCCAGGCTCTCGATGAAAACGGTTGCCTGACGCATGAGGAAATTGAATACAATCTTACAGCCTTCCAGAAGGAGAATGATTATTCGAACTCCATCATGAAGGCTATTCGTGATGCAAATATTGAAGGGATGCTTCCGGCATTTGTAGACGTGCCGGATAAACGTTACCTTGATCTCATAGGTCTGGCACTCAGAAACATCGTTCGTTTTATCAACACCTTTATCCGTATCGCTCCCGGTGAGTTTGTCTCAGGCGTTACACACAAGTACGCCGCTTACCAGCACACCATCGGCGATTATCAGGTATTACTCGGATTTACGGGTGAGGACGATGAGATTCTTATGATGGCAGACGGATATGCAAAGGAGGAGTTCGGCGAGGTTGACGAGGATGCGCTTGATTCCATCGCGGAGTTCACAAACTGCGTAAACGGTCTTTATGCCGCAGAGCTCAGCTTCCAGAACATATCAATGGATATGATGCCACCGACTCTCTCATTCGACGAGAAGATCGATATCAGTGGCGAATACTTCAAGCTTCCGATTTATCTGGAAGGAAAAAGAGTAGATCTGATAGTTAAAATTGATTAATCACTATTTGGGAGGAAGAAGAAATGGCAAAGGTACTTATCGTTGACGATTCCCGGACGTCAAGAAGGATGTTGACGAACATCCTTGAAAAGTTCGGACATGAGGTGGTCGGCGAGGCGAAAAACGGTGAGGAAGGTATTGAAAAATACCGCGAACTCAAGCCGGACATCGTCACACTCGACATCACCATGCCGGTTATGGACGGTCTTGGAGCTCTCGATATGATCATCGAGGAGGATCCTGAAGCAAACGTGATCATGGTCACAGCCGCAGGACAGAAGGAAAAGATGGTAGAGGCTATCAAGAGAGGCGCTCTTGAGTTCATGCAAAAGCCTTTCGATCCGGATCAGATCGAAGCCATAATCGAGTCCATCCTCGCTGAGGAGTGATAAAGCAATTTAAAACGCCGTCCTTTCAGACGGCGTTTTTATTATGCGTTTTATTACTCGTTTTATACGTTAATACCTTATTTTTCATACATCTATATAGTTGTTTATTTAATTCTCTTTTTATTTCCTGCGTATGAGAAGTTCGCCTGGCTCGTATCATTTTTATCCGATGCCTTCTTACTCAAGGGAATATCCTTATCCTTGGAGATCATCACCTTGCCGGTCTTGAGATACGTAAGCAGTATCCACATCGAGTAAACCGCTGCCACGCTCATCAACGCATGATAAATGACCGTCGATACCATATCCGGCAAAAGTGTCGGGAAGAGCGTATTGAAGAACTTTATCACAAACTGCGACACAAACACAACCAGGAACATACGGCCTTTATTTCCGTGCTGATGATAGTACCCCATCACAAGTGTCGTTCCGATCAGTATCAGCGTAAAAAGCACGGTATCGAGCGCGAAAAGATACATATTCTCGACCTGAAGTCCCAGAACCTTTTGTTTGATCTCATCAGACTCACTGAATCCGCCAAACTTCATCTGAAAACCGTATATGATCGGTGCTCCGTAAACCAGAACATAGTTCCAGACCGTATAGCAGACTCCGAAGCCAAGTCCCACGGTCGTCCCCCGCCTTACGTCCGATTCGCGCATATTTGCCAGGAATACGGCCCAGTACAAACCGCCTGCCACAAACACCGCATACATGAGCGAAACGAGAATCTGTCTTACGATATCTCCAAATCCGGTTAAAAACCAGTCCTCCTGGATCATCCACGCAGAAAGCCAGTTATAAGCCATCGCGTATATCCAAGCCTCCCAGAGATATCCTACCGCTCCGTAGCAGGCTGTGAAAAAGAGCCCCTTGACCTTGAGCTCTTTTTTAATATGTAAAAATACCACGATACCGATCATGATCGGTACCACGATCGCCAGGATCATCCCGACCATCTGTCCGTTTGAAATCATGTTATTCTCCCGATATCCACCCTATATTATCATCCGGCATATCTGATGCGTGATACGATGGCAAGCCCTGCCGACTTATCGGCGAACTCCTTCTCGGTCATCACATCCGTGATGAATCCGACCTCATTATCAACCACACCGTCGATAAACTCGCTCACTCCGAATACATCTGACGCCTTGTCCTTTTCGGACTTGTCTATACGCACGAAGAAAGCATTTTTCATATCATCAAGAGGCTCTACGACCTGCTTTTTCTCATCCCAACGTATCTCGATACTTATATCTTTATTCTTCACTGCCTCGACGATATCGGTAACGACCGCGCTCGCTGTAGCCTCCTTGCCGGCACCCTGTCCGTAGAACATCACCTCTCCGAGCATGTTTCCGGTCACGGAGATGGCGTTGAACACGCCGTTAACGCTGTAAAGCGGGTTGTCCGCTCCGATGATATACGGTGACACGAGAGCAAAAAGCTTGCCGTCCTCTCTTTTGCTTGAGCCGAGAAGTCTGATCACCTTGCCCATTTTTTTAACATAGGAGATATCCTTATCGGTGATCTTGCTGATACCCTCAGTGGTGATATCCTCATAGTCCACCTGAGCGCCGTAAGCAAGCGCTGTGAGGATCGCGATCTTTCGACAGGTATCATATCCCTCGACATCAGCCGTCGGATCTGCCTCGGCGTATCCGAGCGCCTGAGCCTCCTTGAGCACATCCTCGTAAGCCGAGCCCTCATCCGCCATCTTGGTCAGGATGAAGTTCGTGGTACCGTTGAGGATACCGCTTATCGACAAAAGCTCATCCGCAACAAGGCATCTTGATAAAGGTCTGAGGATCGGGATTCCGCCGCCCACACTTGCCTCGAAGAAAAAATGTACCCCCTGCTCTTTTGCAAGACGGATAAGCTCCGTGCCGTGATCAGCCACCAGGGCTTTATTTGACGTACATACGCTCTTTCCTTTGAGTATCGAGCGCTTTACAAAGTCATATGCCGGCTTCGTTCCGCCCATCGTCTCAACTACGACCGCTATCTCATCATCATTCTCAATATCAGTAAAATCATGAGTTACGATGTTTTCTACCGGATCACCCGGGAAATCCCTGAGATCGAGAACTCGCTTGACCTCGATAGTCTCGCCGGCCTTTTCCTTTATGATGGAAGCATTTTTGGTAAGCACCTCCACTACTCCGGATCCGACCGTACCGTATCCCAAAACTGCTATCTTACTCATTTTCTTCCTCCTGTAACTCCTCTTTTATCTCGGGTTCGCTCTCCAAACCCTCATTCATACGCGCAAGTTCCTCCTCGCGCTGTCTTTTTTCCTCTTCCTTGCGGCGACGTTCTTCCTCCAAACGCTTTCTCTCCGCTTCCTTGCGCTCCTCTTCGATATCATCTATGATCTTTTTAAGTTCCCATGACTGCTCCTTTGTGAGCATGCCTGCCGGATTGATCACGACCACAAGCGCTTTATTTTTCTTCTGTATCACGCAATCAGCGTAGTTTGTTCCATCCTGGTTGAAAAATCCCGGGACACCCTGAACCGAGCTGTCCTCGACACTCACAATCTCGGATACTCCGTCACACTCGATCGCAAACGCTCCGCACGGGACGTTCAGAACGACATATCTGAGTTCGTTTCTCTTTTGGTTATCCGGTATTTTCAGTATCTGTTCGTAGTCGACCAGAGGTATCTGCTCTCCGTGGATATCCACGATCCCTTTGACAAACGCAGGGAGCCCTTCTCTGGGCGCGAGCGTTGTTTCGTTCGCGATCGTCCTCATTTGGGACACATCAACGCCGAATTCACGACCTTTCAGGTAAAAGCATACAACTTCCTTCATAGTCCCTCCAATCCGAAGCATAAACCTTACTGCTCATTTATGTACTTCAAGTAGGCATTCATAAACATATCTATATCCCCGTCCATGACAGCCTGAACATTTCCGGTCTCGGCCTCTGTCCTTAAGTCCTTTACCATGGTGTATGGCTGCATCACGTATGAACGTATCTGAGAGCCGAAGCCGTTCTCCATCACCTCACCGCGGATACCCTGCTCTTTTTCGAGGTTCTCCTGCTGCTTGAGGATGAGAAGCTTTGTCTTCAGCATCTGCATAGCCTTGTCTTTATTCATATGCTGTGATCTCTCGTTCTGACACTGAACGACGATACCTGTCGGGAAGTGCGTGATACGGATGGCCGATGAGGTCTTGTTGATATGCTGACCACCGGCTCCGCTCGAACGATAGGTATCGATACGGATATCATCATCCGCTATATCGATGTCGATCTCTCTTTCGATATCAGGCATCACGTCGCATGATACAAACGATGTCTGACGTTTTCCCTGTGCGTTGAAAGGCGATATCCTGACAAGTCTGTGTACACCGTGCTCACTTTTGAGATAGCCGTAAGCATTTGGCCCCTCTATCTGCATCGTGATCGACTTAAGTCCGGCCTCATCACCGTCAAGCGAATCAAGTATCTCTACTTTATACTCCTTTTTATCAGCCCAGCGCTGGTACATACGGCTGAGCATGCTCGCCCAGTCACAGCTCTCCGTGCCGCCCGCACCCGCATGGAGTGTCAGGATCGCATTCTCCATGTCATACTCGCCGGTAAGCATGGTCGAAACACGCAAAGTATCAAATCTGTTTTTAAATTCTTCAAACTCACTCTCGACCTCAGGCACCAGAGATTCGTCGTTTTCTTCGTTGCCCATCTCGATCAGAGTCATGATGTCTTCATAATCAGAGCTAAGTCCGTCAGCCTCCTCGACTATACTCTTCAAGTCTTTTGCTTCCTTCATGGATGCCGAAGCAGCTTCGGCATCATCCCAGAAGTTCGGTGCCTCCATATTTCTCTCGAGCTCCGATATACGAAGCTTTTTATCCTCGAGATTTAAAGACTTTCTGACTTCCTCCAAGGGTTTTTCAAATCCCTGCAGCTCTATTCTTATGTTATCCAGTGCTACCATTTTTTTCTCCTAAAACATATGCGTCGTCGTCAGTTACATCATTCAAATGATGTTGTCAACGACCGCAGCAGTGCTTGTATTTTTTACCCGAACCGCACGGGCAGGGATCGTTTCTTCCGACCTTCTGCTCCACCTTACGCTGAGTCGGTGCCATCGAATCATCCTTGTTTGTTCCGGTAACCTCTGCCACCTGCTCGCGCTCAACCTTCTGCTCGATACGTACGTGCATGAGCATTTTTACGGTTTCTTCACGGATCGATGTGATCATCTCCTCGAACATATCGAAGCCCTGCATACGGTACTCAACTACCGGATCACGCTGACCGAGACTCTGCAGGCCGATACCCTGACGAAGCTGATCCATATCGTCGATGTGGTTCATCCAGTGAGAATCCGTCACACGAAGGATAACCACACGCTCGATCTCGCGGATCTGCTCCGGCTCGGGGAACTCAGCCTCCTTGCTCTCATAAAGGTGCACTGCACGCTCCTTGAGCATCTGAGTGAGTTCTTCCTTTGACTTTCCTTCATAATCCGCAGGCGTGACCGGATCCAGTGGGATGATCGGGATCAAAAGCTCGTTAAGCTCCGCCATATTCTCCGCTGTAAGTCCCTGGTCCACTCCGACCACATGTCCGACATAACGCTCTACCTGCTCCTCGATCATTCCGAGGATAACATCACGCATGTTCTGACCGTCAAGAACCTTGAATCTCTCGGCGTAGATGATCTCACGCTGTTCGTTGTTGACCTGATCGTAATCGAGAAGATTTTTACGGATTCCGTAGTTGTTGCTCTCTATCTTCTTCTGCGCACGCTCGATAGCGTTCGTAAGCATTTTATGCTGAATCTGCTCACCCTCGGGGATTCCGAGAGAGTTAAACATGTTCATAAGGTTCTGTGCACCGAAAAGACGCATCAGATCGTCCTCAAGTGAGATATAGAACTTGGACTCACCCGGATCTCCCTGACGTCCGGCACGACCACGCAGCTGGTTATCTATACGTCTACTCTCGTGACGCTCGGTACCGATGATCTTCAAACCACCGAGTTCCTTTACTCCCTCACCGAGCTGGATATCCGTACCACGACCTGCCATGTTTGTTGCGATCGTCACGGCACCCTTTTGACCTGCATCTGCGATGATCTCGGCCTCCATCTCATGGAACTTGGCATTGAGCACCTTATGCTTGATGCCCTGCTTTGAAAGCATCGCCGAAAGCTCCTCGGAAGCGTCGATATTGATGGTACCCACGAGGACCGGCTGTCCTTTTTCGTGAGCTTTCTTTATATCGTTTACTACAGCGTTCAGCTTTTCACGCTTGGTCTTGTAAACAGAATCCTGATGATCGATACGCTGTACAGGGAGGTTGGTCGGAACCTCTACGACGTCCATGCCGTAGATCTCTCTGAACTCCTTCTCCTCGGTCAGAGCCGTACCGGTCATACCGCATTTTTTATTGTACTTGTTAAAGAAGTTCTGGAAGGTGATCGTAGCCAGTGTCTTTGACTCACGCTTAACCTTTACCTTCTCCTTTGCCTCGATAGCCTGATGAAGTCCGTCCGAATAACGACGTCCCGGCATGATACGTCCGGTAAACTCATCGACGATGAGCACCTGATCGTCCTGAACCACATAATCCTTATCTCTGTGCATCAAAGCATGTGCACGCAGTGAGAGGTTTACGCAGTGCTGGATCTCTAAGTTCTCAGGATCTGCGAAGTTCTCCAAATGGAAAAACCTCTCAGCTTTCTCGATACCCTGCTGAGTAAGGTTTGCTGTCTTCTCTTTTTCGTTTGCTACATAATCTCCGGTCTCGTTTGACTCTTCCTTCATGATAAGGTCCATCTTGGAGAGCTCTTTTTCGGTTCCGCGCTTGAGCTGACGAACGAAGTTATCGCAGGCCTCGTAAATCTTTGTCGACTTACCTGATGAACCGGAAATGATAAGCGGTGTTCTCGCCTCATCGATGAGAACAGAGTCGACCTCGTCGACGATAGCGTAGTTGAGATCTCTCTGTACAAGCTGCTCTTTATAGATGACCATGTTGTCACGCAGATAATCGAATCCAAGTTCGTTGTTTGTTGCATATGTGATATCACAGTTGTATGCATCTCTTCTCTCATCGTTATCCATGGAGTTTAAGATAACTCCGACAGAAAGCCCCAAGAAGCGATGAATCTCACCCATCCACTCCGCATCACGGTGAGCCAGGTAATCGTTTACCGTTACGATGTGCACACCCTTGCCTTCAAGAGCGTTAAGATACGCCGGGAGTGTAGATACGAGGGTTTTTCCCTCACCGGTACGCATCTCGGTGATTCGTCCCTGGTGAAGGATGACACCACCTATCAGCTGCACCCTGAAGTGTCTGAGTCCTATAGTTCTCTTTGACGCCTCTCTGACTACGGCATAAGCCTCCGGAAGTATATCATCGAGAGTCTCGCCGTCTGCAAGTCTTTTTTTGAACTCATCGGTCTTTGCTCTGAGCTGCTCATCGGAGAGTGCCTCCATCTCCGGCTCCAAAGACTCGATCTTATCTACGATCGGTATTACGCGCTTTACCTCGCGCTCACTGTGTGTTCCAACTATTTTTGTAATAAGTCCCATTTTTTTACCTTCTTTACTATCTTTTTTACATCTGCTTTCTTTATTATATGTAATCCCATACATACACTGCATTATTATATCAGAAACAGGCGTGTGTTTCAACCATAAATTTGTAAAAGATTGTGTCGGGTTGATTACGGGGGTGGGCTTTCTTTTCCATTATTGAGCTGTCAACGCTGTACAGGCTCCTCCGCCTGGCTACAGGTCAGATTTCGCCGCTACGTGCGGACGGGGCCGGTGGGCTTTTTGGATGGGGCCGGCGGGTTTTGGGGGATGGGGCCGGTGGTTTTGGGGGATGGGGCCGGTGGGCTTTGGATGGAACAGGTGGTTTTTGGGGATGGGGCCGGTGGGTTTTGGGGATGGAACCGGCGAGAATTCCGACTAAACCAGGGTTTTGAGACAAAAAAACGGAACTTTTGATTCTACTCCTGTCGTAGATTCTCAGTGGCACCGGGAAAAGTTCCGACTAAACAAAGAATTTTGGCGGTTTGATCGGAACTTTCTCTTGTTTTTGTCTCTTCGAGGGTTAGACCATGATACTCGCTGAAGTCAAAACCACCCCGAATTCCCCAAAATTTCCGACTAAACAGGCGTTTTTTGCGATTTAGTCGGAACTCCGACGTGTAGGCGTTTTTTGCGATTTAGTCGGAACTCCGACGTGTCCCGCCCTCTTCGCTCCCGAGGCACCCCTCCGAAAATTCCGATTGATCAGGCAAAATCGGCATTTTAGACGGAACTTTTCCCGGTCCCACCCCAAAACCATGGCTGTGACCGGCTAGATTCATCTACAGTCCATCACGCCATGGCTGTGGCCGGCTAGAACCATCTACAGTCCATCACACCATGGCTTTGACCGGCTAGATTCTTATTTAATCCAGCACATCGCAAATCTTGACATGTCGTTTTTATATGGGTATAATATACACAAGTGAATGCTTGAAAATCCGCATGGAGGAGATACATTG
>ONKC01000038.1 GCA_900318295.1 uncultured Eubacteriales bacterium | reverse complement strand
GAGAAGCTGACTGACAAGACAGTCGCAGTGGGCATGAGGAGTAAGGGAATCGATGATTTTGAACTTTACTCAAAACAGTGGTACGGTCAGGTATGGTTTGAAACGGTAGCAGATGTATATATCGATGAGACACTCAATAACGAAGGATATTGGGCTGATGAGATGATGAGCGGAGGAAAGCTCTCCGAGAGTCGCATATTTGCAAGTCACAAGGTGACGGGTGGCGCGACCAAAGATGCTTTGAAGAACTCAGACAAGATCGGATCGGTTGTTACGGAGAACACGAAGGTAGAAGGCTCCACCACGGAGGCTACGGTGACACCGCGTATCATAGATACAGATGCAATCCATTATACGAGTTCAACGGGCAAAGACATGGGAATATTTGCCTACACGGTAGACTATGATGATGACTTTGGAACGACAAAGGATCGTGACATCTACATCCAGTATTTCGATTTCGATACCGGAGTGATGGTACATCCTATCATCATCACAAGCGACAGCGTGACCGACGGCAATGTAAGATTTGTTCAGACTGATAAGGCTGCATATCTTGCATGGCTGCATGATGGAGATCTCGTGATGTTCGGACTCAAAAACCTCGAGGATCATCTGATCAAGAGGACAAATGGTGATAATTCATTCTATATCCTTGATAAGTCGGCACCAAAAGTGAACGCAAATATGTCAGATAAACAGATTAAGGAAGCATACGAAAAGGCGTATACACCGCCGATCATGCTTGCAGACGGACATCGTCACATGAAGGAGACAGTGATCCTTCCGGGTGAGCCGGGTTATCCGTCTGACAAGACTGACGGACTTCCGTATATCAAGGACAGCAAAAAGGAGACAGAGGGCTGCATATCAGACTTTGATGTGGCATCGAAAGATGATACCACCTACTTTACATGGACCGAAACAGTATCCAAAACAAAGGATGGTATCGATGAGAACAGTGCGGCAGCTTCAAAACCTGAGAATCGTCTTGTAGAGTCACAGCTTTATATGATCAAGATGGTTTCACCTGATGATGGCAAGCCGGGTGACAAAACAGCACCTGTACAGGTAACGAACTACAAGGGTGCAAACTTCTCCAAGGTTGCCAGTGCTGTTACCGACAAAGGAAATGTCAAGCTCATCGCAGTGAAGACCGGAACCTCAGTAACCAAGATCAAAAAGACAAAGGTTGCCGGTGTATCAGATAAAAATGACATGGTTGCGATGGATGTGGTACCTGATACCAAGCCGGAGATCGATGTGGAGGATGATATCCTCGATCACGTCAGGGCCGGAGAGCAGGCAGGCTTTACATTCAACGTACACAACAACGGACTTAAGGAATCAGGCAAGGTGACAGTATCAGCTGTCGGTGCTGACGGAAAATCAATCCTTGAGACCAAGCCGGATCTCGGCAAACTGTATGGTGGCGAGGAGCGCGAGGTTAAGTGTGTATTTACACCGGATAAAAATGCCAAGTCTGCATCAGTGACCATCACCATCAAGGATGAATCAGGAAAAGTACTTGACAAGAAGACCATAAAGAAGAAATTCTCTGAGGCGATAGTAATATCCGACTTAAGCGTATCGACCACGGACAAGAGAGATGAGTTTATAGTTACTTTCAAAGCCGCAAATGACGGTGAGAGAAAGAGTGACAAGCACAAGGCATCTATCGGCATAGTCAAAGGCAAGAAAAAGAGTAAGCTTGATACGGTATCAATCGGTGCCATGGATGTTGGAAAGGGCTCGATGTATGCAATCAGAGTCAAGACTAACTCAGCCAAGTGGTTTGAAGCCAAGGCCGACAGTGATGGAGATGTGAGCGAATTTGGAACGTTCTATATCACCGGTGAAAAGCAGACCTTGGATACAGTGGTAACACGTGAGGCGACCAAGGCGCAGGTGGATGCGGTCAAGAAACTCTCATCCAAGCTTGCGGGCGGAACGATAGCAAATATCAAATCCGGACAGAAGTATTACGGACTTGGTCTTGTTTCTACTGACAAAAAGGCCGATAAGGAAGCAAAGATATCGGGCGTAAAGACAGTATATGTATCAGACGATCCAACTGTGGCAGATGTTTCAGCTGACGGTGTAGTTACCGGACACAAGAAGGGTACTGCCGAGATAAAAGTCATCGCGATGCCTGCTGATACGGATAGCCAGGTTACAAGCTCAAAAGCTAAGTCAGATAAGTTCGGCGGAGAGTTCGCCGAGAAGACTGACGGTTATCCGAAGATGCCTAATGCTGCGATAAAGACCTACAGCGTAGTGGTAAATGTCGATGGTGGTTCGAACTATAAGACTATCGGCGGAGTGACATATAAAAAGTCAGGAAAGAAAGCCGTGGTAGTCAAGGCGAAGAAGACACTTACCAAGGCTACGATCGCTGCCAAGGTAAGCATCAAGGGCAAAAAGATAAAGGTGACAAAGATTAATCCGGGAGTATTTAAAAACTGCAAGAAACTTAAAAAGGTAGTGTTCAAATCTGCCTCGGTTCCGACGATCGGCAAAAAAGCGTTTACAGGCATCTATAAGAAGGCAGTATTTGATGTACCAAACAAGTCAAAGAAGAAGTACAAAAATAAGCTTAACAAAAAGACAGGCTTTAAAAAGACAATGAAGATCAAATGATTTATCAAAAGTAAGTGTTATCGGTACCCCGAAAGGGGTACCCATGACGCTTCGGAATGGAGGATATCATGAAAGAAGAAAACAAAAAAGATGTTAAAAAAGATGAAAATGAAAAGAAGATAAACCTCGACGAGCTTGAGAAGATGAGTGGCGGTGGCGGAGGTATGGAAAAAGGTTATACTCATAAGACCGGAGATATCCCGACAGGTGGTACAAAATAAAAGGAAGACTTGATATGAGTGATTTATACCGTGAAGAAGCTATGAAAAATATCAGATCAGCCAAAAAGCTTGACAGTGATGTCCGCGTAGTATCAGTTCGTATGTGGATCACACTGCTTATCTCTTTGGCCTTTGTTGTTGCACTTCTGATCTGGGGTTTCATGGGTAAAGTTCCCATAACGACAGATGTAATGGGAGTATATATTTCTTCACTTGGAAATCTGGATATACGAGCTGACAAAAGCGGAACGATCGATACTGTTCCTGAGGGTTCCGTCATGTATAAGGAAGGCGAGGAATTATGCAAATTCAAGGATGGAAAAGTTATATATTCACCAGGTTATGTCTCCATAAGAAAGACATTCGTTAATCCCGGAGAATGGGTTCAGGAGGGAGATCTTTTATTTTCCTGTACCAGAGAGTCAAAAAGCACTTTAGGTGGTGTTGAAAGAGCTTATCTGTATATTCCATACGACGAAAATGACAAGTTTGACTACGATCTGCCTGTGAGACTGGATGCGGTAGGTGTAGCTGAGGATTCGTCTCTTATGCAGGGTATCCTTGCATCCAAATCAGAGATTGTGGTAAGTGAGGAGCAGATAAAAAAGAAGTTTGGAATGGAAGAGGTATCCGAGATCTTCGCAGATGGAAAGCCGAAGATAGAAGTACTCTGTATACCAAAGGAACCGGGCAAGCTCCCTGAAGAGGCAGATGAAGTGCTCAGCGGTGTGGATGAACGACAGGTCAAAAATCAGGGATGGACATATGCCCTTTCTAAAGAGATGGACGATGATGTATCGGGTTATTTTTTCGTTCCGGATATGACTCTGGTCAAGGCAACAGTCACTCTTGAGTACAAAAGACCGATCACTCTTTTGATACCTGCACTTGAGAGTATTATTAAACCGATATCGTCTAAATATAATGTGGATGAGATCGATTGGGACAGAGATTTGGAACCGGTTGACTGATCGTGGGAAAAGCTATGGGAAACTACAAAAAGACATCAACTATTCTTCAGATGGAAACATCGGAGTGTGGTGCGGCATCGTTAGGTATGATACTGAAATACTATGGACATGCCGTTCCGTTGGAGGAACTCCGCGTGGCGACGGGAGTATCCAGAAATGGTTGTAACGCGAAAAATATAATCCTGGCAGCAAGAAACTACGGGCTCAAAGCAGATGCTTATAAAAGAGAGATTGAGGAGCTTGCCGGCTTAAAGACCCCCTGTATACTTTACTGGGGGTTTAGTCACTTTGTGGTTTTCGAGGGAAAGAAGGGACGTTTTTATTATATAAATGATCCGGCGTACGGACGAAGACGCGTAGATGAAAGTGAGATGAGCAGGGAGTTTACGGGAATCTCTCTTGAGTTCTCGCCTGATACGATCAAGCCTAAAAGAGTCAGGGAAAAATCCATCCTGCGTATATCATGGAATCGCATGAAGGCTGAAACGATAACCATAGTTCCGTTGATATTATTTGGAATGTGCTCTGTTTTACCGGGACTTATGGTGCCTGCCATGTCACAGGTATTTGTCGATGAAGTGCTGCTATATGAGGAGTCTTACTGGATAAATATCATTCTTATAGGATTTTTGGCCGCGGTAGTCATGCATGTGTTCTTTATGGGAGTAAGGTATATCCTTATATCCAGACTACAGGTCAAGATCAGTTATTTTTCCACCTATTCTTTTTTGGATAAACTTATGAGCTTGCCGATATTTTTCTTCGAACAGAGGATGCCGGGCGAGCTGTCTTTGCGTACAAAAAACAATGATATAGCGAGTGGATTTTTTTCGGGAGAGTATCTGGATATCCTGCTTGATACGATCATAGCCGCCGTATATCTTTTGCTTATGTTCTACTATTCGCCAACCATGGCAGCGATAACGCTGGGAATCCGTATAGTAGGTCTTGTGATCGAGAGAGTGTTAAACAACAGGCTTCATGAGCATACGATGCGCTGGCAGAACGAGGATGCGAATGTTACCGGTGTTTTGAATAATGGCTTGCGTATCATCTCGTCACTAAGGGCGGCAGGAGCCGAGGAGGTCTATGTAGAGAGACTTTTGGGCAGATCTGCCACGGAGATGAGAGCTGCATCGGACAGACAAAAGACTACTGAGTTTCTGCATTCCATCCCTGCGGTCGTGGATGCAATAGTACTTATGACCAATCTGTTGGTGGGTGGATGGATTGTCATGACGAGCGAATACTCAGTGGGTTATATGGTCGCGTTTATCATGCTGGAGTCCCTGTTTGCGGGTCCGTTTGATCATCTTGTCAGACTCTCAGGTGTAAGAGAGCTTTTGAGGACACATCTTACCAGGATTGACGATATCATAAATTATCCCTCGGACAACGAAGGTGTTGTCTATGCGGATATGCCCGATGAGCGTCTGACGGGGGATGTAGAGTTCAAAAATGTCACGTTCCGATACAGCAGGGTTGATGAACCTGTGATAAAAGATTTTTCACTGCGAATACCGGCGGGAAAAACTGTAGCGATCGTGGGAAACACCGGAAGCGGTAAGTCCACCTTATCAAAACTTCTTTTGGGACTTCATCATCCTGCGGAGGGTGAGGTATGTGTTGACGGGGTGTCGGTAAGGGAGATCCCGGAAGATATCAAGGCTGTGAGCGTAGCGGGAGTATCCCAGGAGACGACTCTTTTTCCGGGAACGATCAGGGACAATATCACTCTGTGGAACCCTGATATCAGTGACAGGGAAGTGATAGAAGCTTCAAAAAAAGCCTGCATAAACACAGAGATACTCAGGCGCGCAGGTGGATATGATTATCTGGTAAATGAAGGTGGTAATAACTTATCAGGTGGTCAGAAACAGCGTATACAGATAGCACGTGCATTGGTAACACATCCGTCCGTACTCGTTATGGATGAGGCGACCAGTGCGCTTGACGCGGTGGTTGAGGAAAAGGTGATGAGCAATATCTTGAGTATCGGATGCACGTGTATCGTGATCGCTCATAGGCTTTCCACAGTCAGAGACTGTGATGAGATAGTGGTCCTTGATGATGGAAGGATCGCAGAGCAGGGAACTCATGAAGAATTGATAGAGAAAAAGGGATTGTATTTCGATATGGTCTCAACGAAAGAGGCATAAAGGATGAATGGAGCAGATGAAGCAAACCGCCTGATCCAAAAAAGGAAGCAGGTAAGAGAAATGACTGCGGATGGTACGTTAGAGGGTATCCGCAATATTTTTGGTGCTTCAGAGGGAGTTTCCAGGTTGGGAGTTTCACCCAGCCCTCTTTACAATGCTTTTTACAGAGCTACCAGAAACATGAATGTAAATGTTATTCCATATAACAGACTGTTTGAGATATGTGATGAGAACTACACGGTAGAGGATATAGCGAGGCTTTCCCATGTTCCGTGCAGAAAGGTTGTATTTGACAGGGAATTTACGAAAAATCTTTTCGGTAATTATATAGTATTTGATGCAAAGACCGGAGAACCCGGTGTATTGATCCGTGAAAAAAAGGGATACATGATCATCATGGACGGAAAACCTCCGGTGAGAGCCGGTATGTCCACGAGACTTGAGATTAAGGATGAAGCGTTCGTGATATATGAGCCTCTTCCCGAAAAACTGATGAGTTTTAAGGACGTGATCCGCTTTACTTATAAGGGAACATCCTTTAAGGATATGAGATACTTTGTAATATTCGGTCTGCTTTCTTTGGCGACCGGGATAATAATGCCGTTTATCACTCAGCGGTTTTATGATTATATCATCCCGGCACTGGATGTGGAACTTCTGGTACAAAGTCTGACAATGGTAATGCTTTATATGCTTGCCAGTGTTGTTTTTTCGGCAACATCGGGGCTGTGTCTGTATAGGATGCTATCGAGGGGAGAAACAAGGCTGAAAGCAGCTATGATAGACAGAGTATTTAGAATGCCTACAAGTCTGTTTTATGAGTATGATTCGTCTGACATGACAGGAAGGACGATAGAGCTTACGGAGGCGATGACAGAGGTAGCAGGAGGGGTAGCAAAGGCATTTTTGGGACTTATCTTTTCTCTGGCGTACATAGTGATGATGTTTATGTACAACCCTGCAGTTACATGGGTTGCCATCGCTTGTCTGGCGGTAGTTACATGCATTCTTCTGATAGTCGCATTTCGTCAGAAAAAACGTGCTGTCCTTATAAAGGATGTCGAGACCCAAAACCAGACATTTTTATTCCATATGATAAACGGTATCACGGCACTGAGGACGGCCGGTGCCGAAAACATGGCACTTAACTCATACATGAATGGGTATTTGAAGCCGATGGATATGAAGATGAAATCCGAACGTACCAGAGGCTTTTCGAACATACTTCGAGCGGTAACAACGACGATAGTTGTATTGCTTATTATCTTTTTAGCAAATGACGCTGACTTAACTGTCGGCGAATATGTGGTTTTGACAACGCTTTTCGGACTTGTGTCAACATCCGTGTTTGCAGCGCTTGATCAGATGATGATCTTTTTTACAAAAAAGCCCGTGTATGACAGAGCGTCGGTCATCTTGAAAAATATTCCTGAGGAGTCGAGTGCACTGCTGGTTCCGAAGCCTTTCGTAGGGCGTATCCGTATAGATCATCTTGGATTCACCTACAGGGATATGGAGAAGCCGATACTTCGTGACATATCATTAAGTGTCCAGCCGGGAGAGTATATCGGTGTAGTGGGCGCATCCGGCTGCGGAAAGTCCACGCTTATGAAGCTTCTTTTGGGCTTTATTGAGCCGACAGAAGGAAAGATATATTATGATAGTCTGGATTTTACGTGTCTTGATAAAAAAGAGCTCAGACGCCGTATGGGAGTCGTGCTGCAGGATGGAAATCTGATTGCGGGTACCATAGCCGAAAACGTATCCATCACCAAGCCTGATGCGACAGAGGATGAGATAATGCAGGTGCTCGCCAAGGTAGGTATGGCAGAAGATGTAAACAGGATGCCGATGGGCATAAGAACAAATCTGTCTGAGATGTCACAGACGATATCCGGAGGACAAAGACAGAGGATACTCATAGCCAGAGCCATATTGGCAGGCCCCAGAGTTCTGTTTATGGATGAGGCGACGAGTGCTCTTGACAATATTTCGCAAAAGCAGGTAAGTGATGCTTTGGCGGATTTGGATATGACGAGGATAGTGATCGCACACAGACTCAGTACCGTAAAGGAATGTGACAGGATCATCGTGATCGCTGACGGAGTGATCGCTCAGGAGGGAACGTATGATGAGCTGATGAGCGAGGAGGGGTATTTTAGCGAGATGGCTGAAAGACAGCTGCTGTAGTTAAAAATGTAACACAATATAAAAGCAAAAGTATTACAAGTAGGAGGATTACAGAATGAAAACACGAAGATTTTTGGCAGTAGTGCTGATCATGGCATTTATCATTGGATATGCCGTGCCCGCGACGCCGGCAGATGCGGCTAAGGCTGTCAAACTCAGCAAGAAAAAGGTGACTATTACCAGATTGGCTGATGAAAAGGTCAAAATCAAGCTGAAAAATCTGCCGAAAAAGGCAAAGGTGACATGGGTTGTTTCAAAGGGAAAGGAGCTGATCAAGCTTTCCTCAAAGAAGAGGACCTCTGTCAAGATCGGAGCAAAGAATTATGTCGGTACCGCAAAGGTTACCGCAAAGATCAAGCTTCCCAAGAAAAAGAAAACAACTAAGCTTACCTGTACGGTTAAGGTTATTGAAAACGATGATTACGCAGAAACACCTGAGCCGACTCTGCCGCCTCATGTGACTCCGGAGGGTGAGCCAAGATTCGAAATATCGAACGGAGTTCTTACCGGCGGAAACTTTACTGACGTATATGAGATAACCATCCCGGACGGAGTAAAGGAGATCGGAAAGGGAGCATTTGCGTACTGCCATACTCTCGAAAAGATCACCATCCCCGAGGGTGTTGAAAAGATCGGTGAAAAGGCATTTAACGACTGTACGAGACTGCAGGATGTCAGCTTCCCTTCTACCATGAAGGAGATAGGAAAGGAGGCATTCTTCGAGTGTGTGAGCCTGAAAACAGTTAGCTTAAACGACGGATTGATCTCTATCGGTGCCGGATCATTTTTCCAGTGTAGGTCGGTGAACTCTGTCGTGATCCCTTCAAGTGTAACCGAGCTCGGAGATTATGCATTTGCATGGTGTGAAAAGCTCGAAAGTGCCGAGATCAAAGCGAATCTTACCGAGATTCCGAGAGAGTTGTTTGACTCATGTACGAATCTGAAAAAGGTAAATATACCCGCAACTGTGAAAAAGATCGGTGATCGTGCGTTCTTTGACTGCATGGCTTCTAAGGGGATTGTTCTTCCATCGGGACTTGACAGTGTTGGATTTGAGGCGTTTGAAAACTGTCCTATCGGTGCCCAGACGATCGATGTAAGATCGATAGGTGCCAAAGCGTTTTATGCTACGGGAATGAAAAGCATAAAACTCAGTGAAAGAGTGGAAGAGATCGGAAAAGATGCTTTTAATTCCGTCGGTGAACCGATGAAAGGATCGGTTCTTACCATCCCCGCATCTGTTAAGAATATCGATACTGAGGCATTCCATGAGGCTTTGGTATCGAAGTTTAAGGTTGCAAAAGGAAACACGATACTTAAAGCTGTAGACGGAGTGCTCTTTAGCGCAAACGGAGAAACGCTTATTTCATATCCGCTCAAAAGAATCGTAGAGGATTATACCCTGCCGCAGGGAGTGAAGGAAATCGCATCACATGCGATGGAGTCGGCACCTATCTCAGGAAAAGTTACTTTCCCGAATGGATTAAAGAAGATAGATGAGGAAGCTTTGATCTTCACTCAGCTGACAGGCGTATCACTTCCGGATGGTCTTGAATCTATCGGAAAAAAGGCATTTTTCTGTACGAATGTGAAAAAGCTTTCGCTTCCCGATAGTGTAAAAGATGTGGGGGTAGAAGCATTTGGTTCGATGTCTAAGCTTACAAGTGCGAAGCTTTCTGCCGGAATGGAGAAAATAGATATCTACCTTCTCAGAAACTGTGAAAAACTCAAGAAGGTTATCGTTCCGGACAGCATCAAGGAGATAGATCCTGATGCATTTATGGGAAGCAAAAAGCTTGAAGGCTTCAAAGGTGTTGAGCTCGGGGAGAAGTCACCTTTCACGGTTAAGGATGGTTTCCTGTATTCAGACGGCGGCAAAAAGCTTGTTGCCTGTGACCCGGTATTTGATCAGTTCTCAGATGTGGAAAAGAGCCTGACTATACAAGACGGTGTGGAAGAGATAGGAGATTTTGCTATCTCAAGTGGGGTAAACTATATTACTATCCCTGACAGTGTGAAAAAAATAGGCAGGTTTGCGTGCGGCTTCGAGGACAGATTAGAAGACGGTTCCGATCCGGACAAGTATAATCAGGTACAAGATTTCTTCATCATAAGCAAGTCAAAGGTGGCTATAGATTTTGCAAAAAAATATCACCTCAATATAATCAGTGAAAAGGATCCGGAGTATTTTTACAATAATGATGTAAAGATCGAAAGCGAGAGTAAAAATAAGGATGAGATCGTCAAAAAGATCACACTCAAGGCCGGTGAGACTTTCGATATGAAGGTAAAGGGAGTTGAGACCAAAGCTTACTATACGAGCTCAGATCCAAAGATCGCAAAGGTAGATCAGAATGGAAAGATAACAGCGGTCGCAAACGGAACAACATCGATCATAGAGGCGGTCGAGAGATTGTATTTTGTACTTGAGGTGACAGTCACTGACGGTAAAGATCCGGTATATGATGACGGATTGAAGAGATTCATAGATGATGACGAGGAGTCAGTACAGGCATGGGAGGATCTGTATTTTAAGTTCAACCCGAAACTCTGGTTCACTAAGGTTGACTATCCCGCTATCAACGTATACAGCGGAAACAGTTTTAATTCCGTTACTGCTCCTTACTTCGGAAGAAATTCCGGAAACTACAAAACATTTATAACAAAGGATTACGGTGAAGGAAACGGTGAGTACTTCAATACATTGAGTGAAAACTTAGAGCATGAGCTCGATGAACCGAAGCTCAATGATGATCTGCTTCTGTTCAGTGGAAAGAAGGCTAATTACGGAGTGGATTACATAACGAAAGAAGCATTTTTGGATTCCTTGATAGGCTCGATAGGAAAAACAGAAACCTACAAAAACGTGATCAGTACTTCACTGTATCACAAGGTTGCCAATGGCTTCGGTGCAGGATCTTTTTCTGCTATCTTTGAGATCGAGGGCCGCAAGGATAAGGTGCACGGAATGTTCATCAGACAGTTCTCCCAGTATCCGAGTGAGACAGAGTTTCTTCTGAATCACGGAACAAAGTTCAAGGTCGTCGATGCGGGTGTGAAGAGGTTCTTCACGAGATTGGAAGTGTATGATAACGAGACAGAGGATTCCGTGGTTAAAGACGTACCGGAGGTTAAGCCGTATTTGAGACTTCAGATAGTATAAGCATGATTTCGATGGAGGATAAAATGAGTAAAACACAGCTGATGAAAAAAAGTTTAGGACTGGTGCTGGCCACCGCTCTTACTTTGGGAAGTTTGGCGGGAACAGGCACGCAGGCACAGGCAGCGGGAGTAAAGCTGAATAAAACAAAGCTTACGCTGACAGTGGGTAAGAGTGCCACGCTTTCGGTAAAGGGCACAAAGGCCAAGGTGACCTGGAAGACTTCCGATGCAAAGGTGGCTTCAGTCACTTCAAAGGGTAAGGTCACTGCAAAGAAGATCGGAAAGGCTGTTATCAAAGCCAAAGTAGCAAAAAAGACACTGAAATGTAATGTGACCGTAAAGGCTGCAAAGGCGTTAAGTACCAACTGGTCAGCTGACTCTGCTGCGGCAAAAAGCCTCAGAGAGTATGTGACCAAAGTAACAAACTCAAAAAATAAGGACGGTTTTATCCCGAAGAAGGATCGTATCGCCGTATTTGATATGGATGGTACTCTCATGGGAGAGAACTATTTCACATACTATGATACGATGATGTTCATAGAGTTTCTGAAGGATCATCCGGAGAAGGCGACTGATGAGCTAAAGGAGGCTGCCGCAAAGATCAAGCCTGGATACAAGGCAGACATCACTCTCGCTCAGAACTTCGCAAAGGCTTACGCCGGAATGACGATAGATGAGCTGTATGACTATGCTGTTCAGTTCGGAAAAAGATATAATTCAAGCTTTACCAATATGCGTTTTATCGACGGATTTTTCCTTCCTATGGTCGAGCTTGTAAAGTATCTGTATGAGAACGACTTTACTATTTATGTTGTCAGTGGTACGGAGCGCACTACCACACGTGCGATCGTGGCGCAGTCACCGATCGCCGGTTATGTAACACCCAATCATGTTATCGGAACTGAGTTTGAGGTCAAGGTGAAGGGACATGAGAACGAGCAGTATAACACGGATTACAAGTATGCTGACGGTGATGACCTTGTGATCACCGGAGGATTTTTACAAAAGAATCTGAATGCAAATAAGTCCATTTATATAGAGAGAGAGATCGGCAAACGTCCGGTGCTCGCATTCGGTAACAGCGGAAGTGATACCTCCATGATGGACTATGCTATCGACAAGAGAAACCCGTATCCGACTGAGGCATATATGATCATAAATGATGATGTCGACAGAGACTGGCCGGGTGAGGACTGGGATAAAAACTCAGCAAAATATAATGCGATGGGATACCGGTCCGTATCGATCAAAAAAGAGTTTAAAAACCTTTATAAAAAAGGAATTAAAAAGGCTGCCACGCGGGGAACCACTGTTCTTTCTGCCGGCTTAGAGCCTGTCACCTGGAAGACATCATCGGATAAGCTTCTGATAAAGAGCGATGAAGCAAAGGCATTGTATGACAGACTGAAAAAGGGCGACTATCCGACGGTGGAGGAGCTAAAGGATAACAAGGTCACAGCCCAGATTGATGAGATATCATCTTACTACAAGGATATATACGGAAATACAAAGGATATAGATACTCCACAGCGCAAGGCTCTCAGAGAGGATATCTTAAAGAAATATCTGGCTACCGGGTCTGCGAAGGCTACGAGCAGCTCAACTGCAGACAAAAAGGTATACAGCTATGACGGACCTTTGAAAAAGGAATATAAAATGGAACTCGTACTGGGGCTCCCGGCAGCGGGCAAATCATCTATGGTAACAGATCCTGACAGTGAAGCGACCGGTTCATTTATCATCGATCCGGATGCGATAAAAGAACTTATACCTGAGTTTATCGAGAGTAACGGAGCTGCTGCGGATGCTGTTCATTTCGAGAGTATGGATATCACCGCAGAGGCAATAAAGGCATTTACCGAGGGTGACATGTTGGGTACAAATGTTATCTACCCGCTCGTCGCACCTGACTATGATGAGCTGATGAACAGCTATATCAAGCCATTTGAGAAAGCAGGCTATGAGGTCACTGTAAAGTACGTGCACGTACCGTTCAATCAGGCATTCGGCAGAAATATCGCAAGGGAGCTTGAGACGGGACGAGTTATAAACAGTTCAGTTTTGCTTTACTTCGGTGACAAGCCCTTAGAGGTTTATAACAGATTAAAGACAGAAAAGAACAGTAAGGGTAATCCATACGATGCGGGATACTTTGAGAATTCATTTGTGGCACAGGGATACAGTGTAAGGAAAGAAGCCGCAAAGGCAAAGAAGCCTGCTTTATCAGTAAAATCGGTTACCGTAAAGGATGGTTCCAAAAAGACCGTAAAGCTCAAGAATATCAAAAAATCACAGGTGAGATCACTTACTGTAAAGAGCGCGGATAAAACCATCGCATCGGTAAAAAAGAAAAACGCCGTGAGCATTTTCGTTACAGGTAAAAATGCCTACGAGCAGACCAAGGCGACCGTCACGGTCAAACTGAAGAAAAAGATCAGGGGAAAGAAATCATATAAGTTTAGCCTGAAGATTTTTGTTGATCCGGACAGACTTCTGGCAGCAAAGGGGCAGCGTGCACCGAATTATAAAAAGGGCTCTGACTGGTTGCATCTTCCGGTGAACACAAAAAAGAAGGTAGATACTTTCTATATCTATCCGTCAGCAGTATCGGGAGGAAAGCGATTCGGTGCTCTCCTTTGTCAAGGATTGCTGCGAGACCGGTGGGGATGACTTCGCCTGTGGTTCGACGGAGCTGTTCAACGCCTATAAGGCCTACTGCACGGAAAGCGGCATGAAGCCCTATGCGCAGAATAAGTTTATCCAGCAGATTCTGTCCGCCTGTCCCGGCGCGGAGAGAGGTGTGGACAGCACAGGCAGGCGCCGTATCATCCGATGTGTCAAAATCTGCGATATTCCGGCCTGATGTGTCAAAACGCAGAAAGCCTCTGATTCAGGGACTTTTTGGCACCTCCGTCACGCTATTTGACACATTTGACAGCAAGAAACCTATTTTTACCATTTTCTATTATTTCCACGCGCATAAATTTATTATTTTTCAGGAAAAATTTTCGTCATAATGGTATTTCAGGTGTCAAGTATGTCAAATGCCCCGTATTTGTTGACTGTTTCTTTGACACATCTGTCAAATCAACGTGTCAAACGATCGGAATGAATATTCCGGCGCAGTGGAGCCGCCGGGGATGTGGTCAATATCTATGTCAATATTCACGCCTTCTCTTCGCCGGGTAGCAGTAGTGCTGAGTAGTGATATCTCAACTGCTACCCGGAGAGCTACCCAAGGCATATATTTAATCTCTCCCGAACAGATCCCTTGTATAGACCTTCTCTTCCACGTCTTTGAGGGCAGAATCGAAGCGGTTGGCGAGGATCACGTCGGAACCGCGTTTGAACTTCTCCAGATCGTTTACGACGACGGAGCCGAAGAAGGTCTGCCCGTCTTCGAGGGTTGGTTCATAGATGATGACTGTCGCGCCCTTGGCCTTCACGCGTTTCATCACGCCCTGGATGGAAGATTGGCGGAAATTATCGCTGTTGTTCTTCATCGTCAGGCGATAGACACCAACCGTGATGGG
>ONKC01000148.1 GCA_900318295.1 uncultured Eubacteriales bacterium | reverse complement strand
AAACTAAAAACTGTGGTATAGTATGATAGCAGTCAGTTCTTGACCGCATCATCGGGGAGATTCTACCCTGCTTATTCCTACAGTAAATTTACGCGGCCATGTGGCAGAAAAATATTGAAAAAAGCGAAAAAGTGTGATAAAATGAGTGTTTGTAAAGAGAGGAGGCGATGCTGATGTGGATTAAGGTACCGTTTGAGAACAACCTGATCAATACCGACAGAGCCAGAAGAATTTCAGTAAAGAGAGCCGCCGGAAAAGGAGCAAAGACCACGTTTAAGGTGATCGTTTCGACGGAAGAGCACCATTACACGCTGTTTGCGAGTGATAAAGAGAGCGATTGCTCATCGGTTCTTGATGAGATATTTACCGCCATGGATCTGCAGAAGCCGACCTATGTTGTGCCGATGTCAAAGTTAAAACTGTCTAGATGATCTCTCGTAAAAAGCACACACCCTACCGGGACGAGCAGAGCGCCTGCAGCCAAAACATATCAGGAAAGAGGAAACGATGTTTACCGGAATCATAGAAGAAGTCGGAAAAATAGACCGGATCAGCCGTGGCAACCGCTCGGCGCGCCTACGTATAAGCTGTAAAGATGTGACCGAGGGAACAAAAGTCGGTGACAGTATCGCGGTCAATGGCGTGTGCCTTACCGCGACCGCAGTCGATGGAAGCGGTTTTGAGGCTGACGTGATGGACGAGACCGTCGCAAGGACATCGTTAGCTACATTAAAAGCCGGAAGCAGCGTAAACCTGGAGCGCGCGATGCCCGCAAACGGGAGGTTTGGCGGACATATTGTCGCCGGGCATGTAGACTGCATCGGAAAGATAACAAGTATAAAAAAAGAAGAGATGGCGGTCGTATATGAGATAGAAGTAACCTCGGATGCCCACATGCGATATATCGTTGAAAAAGGCTCCATCGCGATAGACGGGATAAGCCTGACGGTGGCAAGTGTAGGTGAAAAAAGCTTTACGGTTTCGATCATCCCGCACACCATCTCAAATACAACTCTCGCAGATAAAAAATCCGGAGACATCGTAAACTTAGAGACCGATATCATCGGAAAGTATGTGGAAAAACTTCTTATGACAGGAAGTACAAACGATCGGGATAACAAAACACTCTCGGGAGATTTTGATAAGGCAAAAGCGTTCCTGACAGAGAATGGTTTTGGTTACTGATGATTATTATAACAACACTTAGAATAAAATACCACTTGAAATTTAAACTATACATAGAGATATAAATATATAGAAAAAACATTTATATATAGACATTAAATGCCATACAGAAATTAATTGACAAATAGAAATATAATTACATATAGCAAGTATAACATGGGAGAAAAAAGATGCAACCAGAAAACACCAGTCAGAACGAATCAAATCTGGCTACCATAGATGAAGCATTAGAAGAACTTCGCGCCGGCAAGGTCATCCTTGTCATCGACGATCCGGATAGAGAAAATGAAGGCGACCTGATCTGTGCGGCGCAGTTTGCAACGACAGAAAACGTAAACCTCATGGCAAGCGAGGCAAAAGGCCTTATCTGCATGCCGATGAGCACAGAGATGACCAAAAGACTCGGCCTCGAGCAGATGGTCGAAAACAACACGGATAACCATTCGACGGCGTTTACCGTATCCATCGACCACATCGACACCACCACCGGAATCTCGGCGGTTGAGCGCTCACTGACAGCGATGAAGTGCGTCGAGGACGATGCAAGACCGGAGCATTTCAGACGTCCGGGACACATGTTTCCTCTGGAGGCGCGCGAGGGCGGCGTCCTGAAAAGAGCTGGCCACACCGAAGCGACAGTCGATCTGATGCGACTCGCAGGCCTCAAGGAATGCGGCCTTTGCTGTGAGATCATGCGCGAAGATGGCACGA
Organism: uncultured Eubacteriales bacterium; assembly: GCA_900318295.1. Classification (GTDB taxonomy): domain Bacteria; phylum Bacillota; class Clostridia; order Lachnospirales; family Lachnospiraceae; genus Eubacterium_F. Next base: position 1,330 of record ONKC01000148.1, on the reverse strand, counting down.
TGATGCGCACGCCGGAGCTTTATGATTTTGCGAAAAAACACGGGATCATCGTCGTTACGATAGAAGATCTGATCCGCAAGCGCCTCGAAACAGAGACACTTGTCAGTCGCGAGGCCGAGGCGAAGCTTCCGACCAAGTACGGAGATTTTACCATCCGCGGTTATAAAAATATCACGAACGGCGAGCACCACGTAGCCCTGACGATGGGTGATGTGGGCGACGGAAAACCGGTACTTTGCAGGGTTCATTCGGAGTGCCTGACAGGGGATGTATTTGGATCGAAGAGATGCGATTGCGGAGAGCAGCTCGACAATGCGATGCGCATGATCGCCGAGGAAGGCAGAGGTATACTACTATACATGCGTCAGGAAGGACGCGGCATCGGACTTCTAAACAAACTAAAAGCATACGAACTCCAGGAGGAGGGCTACGACACCGTCGAGGCGAATATCAAACTCGGTTTCCCGCCCGACCTCAGAGAGTACGGTATCGGAGCGCAGATACTATATGATCTCGGAGCGAAGAGGCTTCGCCTCCTTACGAACAACCCCAAAAAGATCGCCGGTCTTTCAGGCTACGGCATCACCATCGAGGAGAGAGTCCCGATACAGATCGCACCCCAGCCCGAAGACTACAAGTATCTAAAAACAAAACAAGAAAAAATGGCTCACATGACAGATTATAAATAATTAACAATCAATGAAAGTAATCGAAGGAAAACTTATCGGAAACGGAATGAAGATCGGAATCGTGGCAGCGCGTTTCAACGAGTTTATCGTAAGTAAGCTCGTCTCGGGCTGTGAGGACGGACTTGTTCGCCACGGTGTAAATGGTGATGACATCGAGCTTGCCTGGGTTCCGGGCTCGTTTGAGATCCCAGGAGTTGCCAAAAAAATGGCCACATCCGGAATGTATGATGCAGTTATCTGCCTCGGAGCAGTGATCAAAGGATCCACATCACATTATGATTTTGTATGTGCCGAGGTCAGCAAGGGCGTGGCTGCAGTAGGTATGGAGACAGGAGTTCCGACCATATTCGGAGTGCTCACTACAGATACCATCGAGCAGGCTATCGAGCGCGCCGGAACCAAAGCAGGAAACAAAGGTTATGATGCCGCAGTTTCAGCTATCGAGATGGTTTCACTTACCAAGCAGCTCAGCTGATTTTTAACATAATACATGAGCATAAAAAAAAGCCCGACATCAGTCGGACTTTTTTTATTATTTAAGTAACAATCAATGAAAGTAATCGAAGGAAAACTTATCGGAAACGGAATGAAGATCGGAATCGTGGCAGCGCGTTTCAACGAGTTTATCGTAAGTAAGCTCG
>ONKC01000094.1 GCA_900318295.1 uncultured Eubacteriales bacterium | reverse complement strand
TAAATCTTTAATCTCCTCAAATCATTGCTCGGCGCCCCTTGCGTCGCTTATGTATTCTGTATATATCCCACTGCAGAACATACATAAATCTTTGCTCAGTACCCCTTGCGTCGCTTACGTATTCTGTATATATCCCACTGCAGAACATGCATAACTCTTTGCTCGGCGCCCCTTGCGTCGCTTATATATTTTTATATATAATTTACGAAATATAATCATCAGAAAACTATCGGTACCTATCTGGCAGTAAAAAACTGTGTGTTCCGAAGGAACACAGTTTTTTACACATTCTAATGTACAAGTTTTCCGAAAATAAGCGGTGCTATAAGCCGGGTTCTGTAATAGGTGATCATCTATCTAGGACCGCCGTTACCGACGGCCTCAAGCAACCTACCCGAAGACACGACGGGCAGCCGTATAGTCTTCTGCTTGGTCTTGCTACGGATGGGGTTTACATACGCCCTTGCTGTTACCAGCAAGGCGGTGAGCTCTTACCTCGCCATTTCACCCTTACTCGCCAGCTCACTTTTTAACTGTCACTTTCAGTCTTTAATCATATACAACAGTCAAAAAGTGAACCGACGAGCGGTTTAATTTCTGTTGCACTTTCCCGGGAGTCTCCTCCGCCGGACGTTATCCGGCATCCTGCCCTATGTAGCCCGGACTTTCCTCGCGCGTAAAAATACGCCCGCGATCACCCGCACCGCTAATCAGGAAACTCTATCGAGTTTCCGCAAAAACACTATGTGTTTACCCTAATAATATTCCTCCGCCGATAAACTCTCTAAGTACCGAATTCAGCGGTACGTGATGCGGATCTACCGGAAGGAAATAATCCAGGAACTTAAGCAATCTCTGTGCTTCCGAATATTCCGGTGAATCCTGTGGCACCTGAAACAATACCGGATCCGCATACAGCTTCATAGCTGCCAACTCATATATCAAAGCGGAATTAAAAATCACATCAGCTCTTTCCTGGAACGGGAAGATATTTTGCTCCTCGCCTCGTCTTACACTATCCCACATAGAGATAGTTCTCTGGGCTGTATTTCCGCGAGTCCTTGCATCTCTTATTATTCGACGGATAAGTCTTCCGTCAGTAGTTGGAATTCGATTATGGTCATCCAAATTAAGTGTAGTAAGTGCGGATATATATATCCTGAACTTTTCGTCATCAGGAATAGCACTCGTAAGCTTATCATTCAAACCGTGTATTCCCTCGATAACAAGTATATCATTATCACCTATCTTCAAAAACGGCTTGTCATACTGACGTTTTCCGGTAATAAAATTATAAGTCGGAATCTGGACATTTTTCCCATCAAGAAGATCCAGCATATCCTTCTGAAAGCCCTCTGTATCTATGGCCTCTATACATTCAAAATTGTAGTTTCCGTCCTCATCCCTGGGCGTATCCTCGCGATTGACAAAATAATCATCAAGACCTATAGGGTGCGGATTTAATCCGAGTGTTTTCAACTGAGTTGAAAGCCTGTATGAGAATGTAGTCTTTCCCGAGGATGAAGGCCCGGCAATAGTCACTATCCTCGCTTTATTTTTCACGATCAGCTCAGCTATATCACCGATCTTCTTTTCATGCAAAGCCTCCTGAGTGCTCATAAGCTCAGTAAACTCGCCTCGCACGATGACGTCATTAAGCTCACCGACATTTGACACACCCATCATTTCGATCCAGTCATTTGTGTATTGCATAACATCGAAAAACTTCCTCGATACTTTAAACTTCTGAATCTTGTCCGGCTCATTTTTCTTTGGTAGTACAAATACAAATCCGTCCATATAAAGCTGGAGTTTGAAGTTATCCAAAACTCCGGTGCTATATGGCATTGCTCCATAAAAATAATCCGTATAATCACCAAGTTCATATACTGTCATACGTGAGTTTCTGCGATATTTGGAAAGCTGGACCTTCGACTTCATATTAAGAAGTCCAAACATCTCCTCGGCATCTCTCGTTCGGATGACTCTCTTTTGAAATTGCATGTCAGCCTTCACATATTCACGCATTTTCTCCTCGATAAGATCAAGCAGCTTCTGATCGAGATCAACCTTACCGAAAATATGACAAAAATGACCGGTATACAAAGTATACTCGACTTTAACTCCTTCGAGTTTGCTTGCAGGTACAATCTCATGTATAGCTTTTAACACAAGCATAGTTATACCACGCTCATATACTCTCATTCCGTCATTATCCTGCATGGTGCAGAGTTTTACATGGCTTCCTTCCTCAACTGTATGATAAAACTCCTGCACTCTACCGTTGACCTTTGCCATTAAAAGCGGATATGGATACTCATCGGCGTGCTTTTCAGCCAAGTCCTTTAAGGTAGTTCCGCTGGCAACTTCGATCTCTTTTTCTTCCAAGAATAATTTCATACCAAACCTCCATGACGAGCACTTGTGCGAGTCACCGCATGCGTGCTTTAAGCTCTTTGATCTCTTTTATTAATTCTTCCTTACGCTCCATCGCTCTCACACCAAGCTCCAACCCCGGTGCATCAAGAGTCTCTAAAAGAGATGCCATCTTATCTGTCATCATCCTCATATAGCTGCGAAAGATAGTACCTCCCTCCTCGGAAAGGATCCTCGAAAACCTGTATTCGGTATCGGAATAAGGAGGGTCTTCCTCTCCATGTATGGCTCTCATAGCTATATAAAACTTGCCATCCTCCATACATATCGACTCTCGCTCAATCTTAAAGCCAAGCTTATGGACATGCCTTCTGACCTCTTCAATATCAGACTGCGGTTGCAATATCAGATTGTCGATTTTAGTCAGCTTTTCAGCTGCCTCAGAGAGCATTTTGCATATAAGCATTCCGCCCATTCCGGCGATCACAACAGTATCTGCTTCGCCATCCACGAGCACATCAAGACCATCACCCAGTCTGGTCTCAATCTTATCACTCAACTTAAGCGCATCGATATTTTTTTTAGCCCTCTTGATAGGTCCTTCATTCACATCGGTAGCGATTGCCTTCTTATACTTCTTCTCTTTGACAAGATAGCTCGCCACATATCCGTGATCCGTTCCGATATCGGCCACAGTCACCCCCTCAGGCACCAACCCGACGATCATTTTCATCCTTACGGATAGATTGATTTTCATAAATAAGTTCTCCTGTCATGAGCGAATCTCCGAAGGCGTCTCGCGCGCCATCACTCCAAATAGTCTTTTAGCTTTCTAGATCGACTCGGATGCCTAAGCTTTCTAAGCGCCTTCGCCTCAATCTGCCTGATACGCTCACGTGTAACATCAAACTCCTTGCCAACCTCCTCAAGAGTTCTCGCTCTCTGATCATCAAGGCCGAACCTGAGTCTCAATACTTTTTTCTCACGCTCCGTAAGAGTCTTCAATACTTCATCAAGCTGTTCTTTAAGCATTGTCTCTGCAGCGGCTTCACTCGGTACAGGAACGTTATCATCCTGAATAAAGTCTCCGAGATGAGAATCCTCCTCTTCACCGATCGGTGTTTCAAGCGAAACAGGCTCCTGTGAGATCTTCTGAATCTCTCTGACACGCTCGACAGGCAGATTCATTTTTTCAGCTATCTCCTCAGGATACGGTTCACGTCCGAGTTCCTGAAGAAGCTGTCTTTGCACGCGTATAAGCTTATTGATCGTCTCAACCATATGAACAGGAATACGGATCGTACGAGCCTGATCTGCGATGGCACGCGTGATAGCCTGTCTGATCCACCATGTCGCATAAGTAGAAAACTTATATCCCTTTTTATAATCAAACTTCTCAACAGCCTTGATAAGACCCAGATTTCCCTCCTGTATCAGATCAAGGAAAAGCATGCCGCGTCCGACATAGCGTTTTGCGATACTTACAACAAGACGAAGATTCGCCTCGGCAAGACGTTTTTTCGCATCTTCATCGCCCTTCTCCATGCGCATGGCAAGGTCCTTTTCCTCCTCAGCACTAAGCAGAGGCACCTTACCGATCTCTTTCAGATACATCCTTACAGGATCCTCGATAGAAATACCCTCAGGAACGGCCAGCTCGATGTTTTCAAGCTCTTCCTCAGTCGGCTCATCGTCAACATCTGAAAGAATCTTGTCATCCTCAGGCTCCTCATCCTCGACCATCATCGTGATCCCGACCTTGTCGAGTTCCTCATAGAGCCTGTCTTTTTTCTCCTCATCGATGGCTACACCCTTCTCGGCGATCACCTTCTCAACATCTGCCACATAAAGAGCATTGTCACTCTTTTTTGACATCTCGACAAGTGTGGTGATGATCTCCTTCATTACCTCGAGTTCAGCATCCTCCTCAAGCTCTACGTTCTTTTCCTTCCTCATTTTTCTTCCCCCATTCGTATATTTTTATGAATTAAATATCTATATGAAGCTGCTGAAGTTTTTTCTTTTCCTCCAACAGTTTTTGTACTTCTTCAAGCCCCGATGCATTTCGACTTTTATTATCAAGCGAAGCCTTTAGGATCACATGCACGACTTCATTTATCGCACGGTTCTTCGCATGATCCTCATCGACCTCCTTATGAAAAATGCCCGCAACCTTTGACTGCATTTCCACTTCAGAAAAATGCCCGAGTATCGAAGCGGCATCAACCTTTCCGGTTGAACTTAGCTGTTCATAAACCTGCTTTGCCACCTCATGATAAGGCTCATCTATGAAATCATCAACAGAAACATAACTCTTTATTCTGTCAAAGCTTTCGGGATTCTCACATAACCATGTAAGAAGTATCCCCTGGCTTTCCGACAACGCATCATCCTGAGGCATTCCGGTCCTTGATTCATTTCGTCTGGCTCTCTGATCAAGATCTATCCCGACTCTGGATGCACTGACCTTCCTTACTAAGGTCCTGAAATCCTCACTCCTGACATGATACTCTCTCGAAAACGCATCTATATAATTTGATCGTTCAGCCTCATCCTCGAACTCACAAATCTTTTTGGCTATCTCATTCATAAACTTTGTTTTTCTTTCGGGATCATCAAGGTCATAATCTCTGGCGATCACACCCACTTCGAAGAAAAAGCTCGATAGCGCATTTTTGATACGAAGTTTAAACTCCTCGGATCCCAATGCCTTAATAAACTCATCAGGATCCTTGTGAGGATTCATATTGATAACCTTTGTTCGGATACCTTCATTTTTAAACATCGGTATCGCCTTCATTGCCGCACTCGTCCCGGCCAGATCACTGTCAAAGCAAACATAAACCAGGTCAGTCATCCTTTTTATCAGCTGTGCATGCATCGGTGTAAATGCGGTCCCCAGCGCTGCCACGGCATTTGTAAATCCGGCCTGATGAAGTGCGATCACATCCATATAGCCTTCACAAAGTATCAACCCATCTGAAAGCTTTCCGTGTATATAATTGATACCAAAAAGGTTTCTTCCTTTGTCAAAGACAACGGTTTCAGGTGAGTTCATATACTTAGGCTTTCCATCGCCCATCACTCGACCACCGAAACCGATAACATGATTTCTTCGGTCGACTATCGGAAACATTACCCTGTTCCAAAATTTATCATAAGGCCCGCGTTTATCATCATAAACAAACAGCCCGCTCTGCTTCAAAACATCATCCAAATACCCTTTACTCTTCATAAACCTGTAGAGCGATCCGTTTTGCGGAGCAAATCCGAGCGCAAACTTTTTCATCGTCTCATCATCAAGCCCGCGTCCGACAAAATAATCCATACCCTCCTTGCCCTTGGGGTCTCTCAGATACGAATAATAGTACTGCGCCGCTAAAGAGTTTATCTTAAAAATAGTCTCTTTCAGCGATTCCTTCTGTCGTCTGTTCGGATCAGGATCCTCAGTCGGAAGCTGAACTCCTGCTCTTTCAGCCAGATACTGCACCGACTCCGAGAAGGTCATATTCTCATATTCCTGTAAAAATGTAAAGACATCCCCACCTTTATGACACCCAAAGCAATAATACATGTTTTTATCAGGCGTCACGGTGAACGATGGCGTTTTTTCATTATGAAAAGGACAAAGTCCCTTATACGAGCCACCGGCACGTTTCAGCGAAACATACGTACCGATCAGATCGACGATATTCGTCCGACTTCGTACGTCCTCAACAACATCATCTCCATAAAACATTCAGATACTCCTCTATTATAAAGGAAACACTCCGACAAAAGTTTAGTAAACCGACCACATTTGCGGAATTGCCAACTCTGTATAAGTCTTTACAGCATAATTATCAGTCATTCCTGCGATAAAATCACATACAACTCTTTCTTTTTCATCCGATCCTTTTTCGATCATTGCCACATACTCTGCGGGAAGTTTTTCTGTATTCGAGACATAATACTCAAACAGTCTTCTTACCAAAGCCTGAGCTTTGCCCTCTTCCGTTTTGGCAATCGAGTTGACATAGACGTTTTCAAACATATACGTTCTCAACTTCATCAGAGTTTCAAATATTCCATCGGAAAGCTTTATCTCACCTGACTCCTCTGATGATTTGATAAGGTCATGGATCAAAGTGTTCAGCCTCTCCCTTAATGTGTAACCGAGCGCCTTCTTAAACTCCTCTGGTATATCATCATCACTGATGACTCCGCCTCTTATCGCATCATCTATATCAGAATTAAGATAAGCGATCTTATCACATATCCTCACGATCTTCCCCTCGAGCGTAGACGGTTTTCCACCAAGAGAATGGTTAAGTATCCCATCGCGAACCTCCACGGTAAGGTTTAAGCCTCTTCCACCCTTCTCGAGCTTTTCAACAACTCTGATACTTTGCTCCTGATGTCTGAAGCCTCCGGGGACGATCTCGTTAAGCTCTCTTTCACCGGCATGTCCAAACGGAGTGTGCCCCAGATCATGCCCGAGAGCTATCGCTTCAGTCAGATCCTCGTTAAGCTGAAGCGCCTTTGCAACAGTCCTCGCATTCTGGGATACTTCAAGCGTATGAGTAAGCCTGTTCCTGTAATGATCCCCTTTTGGCGCAAGAAAAACCTGCGTCTTTCCTTTAAGCCTGCGAAAACTCTTGCTATGAAGTATTCTGTCTCTGTCACGCTGATAAACGGGTCTAAGGTCGCATTGATCCTCAGGAATGTCTCTGCCTTTTGATGCATCAGAAAACGATGCCTCAGGACGCAGAATACTATGTTCACGTTGTTCAAGCTCCTCACGGATGGTCATGACTTCCTCCATTTTTAAAAGAATACCGACAAACAGTTTGTTACGCTTTTTTACATGCCTGCATTATATAACTACAACCCAAAAAAGGAATATCCTTTTTTTT